>CALXMJ010000396.1 GCA_944389445.1 uncultured Victivallales bacterium
ATTGCCGAAAAGTTACGGGAATTGGCATACAGTTTATGTTCGAATGAATCGCTGGAGCAAAAATGGAGTTCTTCAACGTCTTTTTGAAGGGTTGCAACGGGAAAATATTATTAAAGTCAAGTTGGAATCTGTGTGTCTTGACAGCACAAGTATTAAAGTACACCCTCATGGGACTGGTGTATTAAAAAATGGAAAACAAAAAATTGGTCGTTCCCGAGGAGGACTTACAACAAAAAATCATATGGTCACCGCATCTGACCGTACGGCTGTTTCATTCTCGCTCTCAAGCGGAAATGCAAGCGATGGACCAGAAGGACGAAAATTGTTAAGCCTTACTCCACATGATAAAGCTCATCGTTATCTGATTATGGATCGAACTTATGAAGGAGATAAAACTCGTCTCCTGGCGATCAATCGTGGATATATTCCAGTTGTTCCTCCGAAGCGGAACAGAAAATCCCCTTGGGAATATAACAGGGAACTCTATAAGCGAAGGAATACAGTCGAACGTTTTTTCTTGCACATCAAGCGATTTCGCTAAATTTTCACTCGCTATGCCAAGTTAGATATTATATTCTCAGGATTCATTTTATTTGCCATGATCATAGATGTAATAGTGTGAACATACTCTAAAACCCTTTGCGCCGGAATACAGTCAAGAGGTTTTGCGGAGCAATCAGCACCGTGGCGTACTCCGATTAATCCGTCGCCGATGTCTATGGCAGGGCGTCTGATAGGAATTTGCTGGCGTGGGACCTGATCTTGATTGTTTATGTAGCATATTTTTGCCGCTTGAAACGTTACCATGTGATGCGAACAACAGTTCAGACAATACGGGATGAGCAGCAGATAGCGGCGTTGAATAAATTGGACTCCGGGAATCCGGACAAGCTTGCATGGGCGCAGACGTTAGTCCAGACGAAGGGTCAAATTTGAGTCAAAAAAAAGGTGCACCATTCTTCAACCTCAAATTTCAGCCTTCGCCCATCTTTTCAACCATAAAAAAATATGCTCCTTCAACTTCGTATTCCAGCATTTTTCAGCATTTCCTCTCCGCATCAGGGAAAAGGGATCGGCAGATCAAAAATTTTAAAAAGGATTTCTGTGTCCTGTCTTAACCGAAGAAATGACTTTCGATTGACAAAACGGTAAATCCATGCTAGTTTTATTTTATATCTGCTTTTCTTTTTCTCTTGGAGCCTAAACAAAAATAAAGAGCAGATGAAATGTTGTCAAACAATATGTCCCGTAAGAAAATCCGGGACCTCACACAGGTAAGAGATGATCATGAAAGACAATCAGAAGAATACCGGATTCAACGGCAGACAGTTCGCACTTTGGATGACCGCATTGATACTGGGAGGAATCCTCGGAACTCTCGGCATCGGATGGCTGAATGAGTTCTTCAATTTCATCGCATCGGTTTATACCCGCCTGTTCCAGTTTGTTGCAGTACCTACGATTGCTCTGGCTGTGACAACAACACTCGCATTGCTTGGGACCAGAAAAAATACAGGACGGATTTTCCTGCACACAATTATGTATACTTTGCTTACCACTGCCGTTGCGGCATTGGTCGGACTCCTGCTTTTCAAGCTGATTGAACCTGGAAATCTTCCGGCGGATGTAATTCAGCAGGGAAATACAAACGTTCCGGAAAATCTGGGGACAATTTCCTATTACAGTCATATTCTTTCCGTAATCCCGAATAATATCCTTCTTCCATTTTCATCCGGAAATGTTTTAAGCATTCTTCTGGTGGCAGTTGCAGTCGGTCTGGTTCTGGCCATGAAAAAAGAGTCCGAAAACATTCAGGTCCTGTTAAAAGGGATTCTTGGCATGCAGGAGGTGCTGTTTGCCCTCATCAAGGGATTGGTCTGGACTCTGCCGTTTGGAATCGCGGCTTTTGCCGCTCAGCTTTCCGCTCAGGTTTCGGCGGGATTCATTATCGGTTCACTCGGCAAGTATACTGCAGTCGTCCTGGGAGGAAATCTAATTCAGTTTTTTATTGTTCTTCCTCTGTTTCTGCTGATTCGCGGCATCAATCCGCTCAGGGTTTTCCGCTGTATGCTGCCTGCGGTCCTGATGGCTCTTTTTACAAAAAGTTCGGCAGCGACCTTGCCGGTGACAGTGGCATCCGCGGAAAACAATCTAAAGGCAAAGGAAGAAGTGGCACGTTTTGTATTGCCGATCTGCTGTACAATCAATATGAATGGCTGTGCGGCCTTTATCCTGGTCACTTCGCTTTTTGTCATGCAGAATGGCGGCTGGACCCTGACTCTCCCGATCGTCATGCTTTGGCTTTTTATTTCAATCGTTTCTGCCATCGGCAATGCGGGGGTGCCGATGGGGTGTTACTTCCTGACCCTTTCTCTGATGTCCGGCATTCAGGCTCCCATCGGTATCCTGGGAATCATCCTGCCGATTTATACGATTATTGATATGATCGAAACTGCGGAAAATGTATGGTCCGATTCCTGTGTCTGCGCAATGGTGGATAAAACATTGTCAGCGGGAATGGAACCTCCTGTAAAAATCTGACATTCGGCGTACACTGAAAAACGATCCGAATTGTTTAAACGGACGGCTTTCTGCTCCTCGGCCGGCAGTGACAATCGCTTCGGAAAATCCCGAGGAACGGAGTTCTAGAACCATTCCCCTTCAGGAATACCGTTTTCCGTCCATGATCCGTCAGCCCCCCGCCCCGAAGAGCGCTGAACAGAACGGTCCGGAATTACATTGCCTTTTCAATATCAGCCGTTTTCATCAGGTTGATATGGCTCCCCGGGAGAATTACAGAGTGTGACAAGAATCTCCTGACAGGGCGGAAGAGAAAACCTTTCCAAAAATTCCCGGAAGCAGACCGGCGTTTTCAGTGGTACTATAAAGGTATTATAACAATATATTTTTGTTCGTTTTTGTTTTATTTACCTATTGACATTGCAATGCTTTGGGATTATAATTTAAATATCATGATTCAAGAAAAAAACAGGAGCTGCCGCAGATATGGATCTATCCTTTTCCAGACAGAACAAGAATGAATTTGTTTATCAATCTCTTTTAGAAGCCATTCGAGTTGGAACGTATCCGAGGGGCTCCCGGCTTCCCAGTGAACGGGAACTGGAAGATCAATATTCCTGTTCGAGAATCACCATCCGGCATGCGCTGGAACGTCTGAACAAGAAACAGGTCATCCGGCGCCTTCAGGGGAACGGAACCTTTGTCAACGGAATTGATCCTTATTCCTCGACGGATTTCCGGGTTGGTCTGGTGCTTGACGCGGAAGATGATGAACTCTATAACGATCCATGGCTCTCGGAACTGATGTACGGGATGATCTCCGCCGGCATGAACCAGCCCTTTGTCATCAGCATCATCCCGGTGGCAAAAAACGAAACCATTCTGGATTCTCTGGCAAAACGCGGACAGGAACTCCATGATTACAATGGCTTTATCGCGGCGCGCAATCTTTCCGCGGAGGAGATTGAAACTCTCAGCACGCTGGAACTTCCGTTTGTCCTGCTTCAAAATGAAAATCTGAAAAGTGCTCATTCCTATGTTTCGATTGACAATACGCAGGGAACCTATCTGGCGGCGAGTCATCTGCTTGCCATCGGATGCCGTCATCTTTTTTTTATGATTCCAGAGAAATCCCCGCAGTTCCGGAATCAGGTCAAAGGGTTTCAACAGGCTCTGCGGGAATATGGTCTGCCGGCCGATCCGGAAAAATTCATTCTGTCTGTCGGAGAGGACGACTGCGGAGATGCCGAACGCCACACCGAAGAACTTCTTGCACGCAAAACTGAATTTGACGGACTTCTTCTCGGAACAGACGGCTGCACATACAGCGCTGTAACAACCTTACGGAAACACGGGATCCGGATTCCGGAAGATGTTTCCGTAATCATGTGGGATGATTTCCCGCTGGTTTCCAAACTTCTCCGTCTACCGCTGACAGTGGTCCGCCAGCCGTTTCGTGCGCAGATCGTTTCGGCAATCGAAATTCTGATATCGCAGAGGAACATGGAAAAACCATCCAGTATTCAACGAATCATTCAACCGTCTCTGATTGTACGCTGTTCCTGCCGCGTACCGGGCGGCAACTGATTCCCCTTCTCAAAACCACATAGAAAAAGAAATAAAATCATGAGAAAAATCAAGCATTTTTTGTTGTCGGCCACCATCTTCTCTCTTGCAGGAATTCTCTCCGCGGGTGATCTCATCGTGGAAGTTGAAATGCCTCCGCGCGAGAAAAAACATCACCTGTACTCCGGAGTGCAGGATATATCCATCAAGGGCAATTCCTTTTACCGGGATGGAAAACCCTATTTTGTCTCCGGCGCCTGGCAGCTGGATATGGAAGCGCCCGTCTGGAGATTCCGGCTTTTCGGAGTTGACGTCTGCACCTACAATCCGGAGTTTATTTTCACCTGTTACGGGCTGACAAAAGGGAAGGACGGCGTCAAGCGTCTGCAGCTGCGGGCGAACCCCTGGTTCGAAGCGATGATGAATCGTTTCCTTGCTAATAAAATCAATTTCTGGCAGGAGCACAAAGCTGCGGAAATTTCCTGTCTGACGAATGATCCGAATTTCAGGGAGGCTTCCGGAGGCGGACATTTCGTCGCGTTTGATCCGTATCATCCGCTGGGGATTCCTCTTTACAGGGAACTCTATAAGACATGGATGTGCTATACGCAGAATTATCCGGTTTTCTGCTATGAACTCTTCAATGAACTGAGTTACAACAATACGCATCTTCTCAGCCGCAATGCCTTCCGGGAGAGTATGAAGAGAAAATATAAAACGATTCAGGCTTTGAACCTGGCATGGAAATCCGACTTCGCTTCGTTCGATGATGTCGACGCACCGGGCTATCTCTCCGATCACGGCAAAAAGAAGATCGGACGGGAGAAATTCTATCAGGAGGAGTGCGCGAAATATCCGGCGCTGATGGTGGAATGGCAGAAGTTTCAGGAGTCCAGATGCGCGGAGATGGTAAAAACACTGATGCCGATCATGCGCTCCTACGATCCGGACCCGAAAGTTTTTTCAACGCTTCAATCGGAAATGGCGTGGTGGATGGATCACACCGGAAGCGGGGTCGGAACCCGGGCAATGACTTCCGTTTCCGATTTCTACTCCCATGAAATCGGAACGGGGTTGATCGAAAGCGGCAACTACCGCAGTTATCCTTATGCGGCGAAAATGATCCGGACCAGTCTGGTCGGCGATCTTGTCCGCTCGTTCAATCCGGACCGCCCGGTCTTCAATGCGGAGGCTCCGCTCGGAATCGTTTCCCGCGGCGTGAGCGAAGACGAGCTGCGGCAGAAGGATTATAGCGCAATGACTTCCGGCTGGAAGTTTTACGACGCCACCAAGTCCGCACCGAAGAACTGGAACGCAAAACAGTGCTCCACAGAAAACTGGGGCACGATCCGCGTCCCGGACATGTGGGGCAAAAACGGATATGAAAACTGTCAGATCGGCTTGTACCGCAAGGACTTCAAACTCTCTGCGGATCAGCTTTCCGGAAAGGTTTATCTGAACGGAAAGGCTCTTGCGGATTCCGGAGAGATCTACATCAACGGCCGTCCTGCCGGACAGGTAACCGGATTCAACACCTCGTTCACTTTTGACATCACGCCATTTGTTGAAAAGGAAAATTCGATTGCGATCCGGATCGTCAACCGTTATTTCCACAACGGCATGTATTACGGAGGCATCCGCGGTTTCGTCTCAGTGAACGGAGCGCGCCTGATTCCCGACAAGGAAGCCGCATTCGAAGTGCGTCACTTCCGCACTTACTACTGGAGCCAGATGGCCCACGGCGCCATGAACGGCATTATGCTGTCCTACAAACCGCCGCAGCATACGATGGCGGCGCGCTCCCTGCCCCTGATTAAGCGAGAAATTGAAAATGTGGCGGATTTCCTTTACCGGAAAGAGAATCAGCCGCGGACGGAAGTCGCGCTTCTGTATCCGTATGAGACCATGCACGCGGTACTGCACAAGGACTATATGGAGCGTCTGGAGGGTCCGGCGACCATGAATCTCATGCCGTGGTACACCTCTTTCCTTTTCCACGGCAATATCCCTGCGGTTCTGCTCCCGGAGGTCTTCGCAAAGGATGCGGGAGCCGGATTGAAACTGCTGATTGCGCCCAATCATCTGCGTGTGAATCCGGAAGCGTACAAACAGCTCTGCCGCTTTGTGGAGAACGGCGGCGTTCTGGTCACGAACTACGATTCGTTTTCGGTTAATGATGAAACTCATGCATCCTTTGACTCCTCCGGTCTGACCGGTGTCACCTGCGGCAAACCGGTTCTTCAGGAAAACTATGAACTGCCGGGCCTCGGCGCCGGAAAACTGGAACGGCGGCATCTGGATAAAACGTTCGGACGGGAGCTGATTCCCGGCAAAGCAGCCGTGTTTCCGCAAATATGCCGACGGACGTCCCGCGGTCACGGTCAACCGCTACGGGAAAGGGAAAGTCTATGTCATCGGAGCGAATTTCCGTTATGATGTTCTCGAAAAACTCCTGTGCGGAATCGGCGACAGCCTCAAGCTCCGCCGTTTTCTGGAACAGGCCCCGGCAGGAAAGACCTTCCGCCCGGAATTCGTCGATCTGAAATGCTGGACCGCAGGCGACGGGAGCCGTCTTGTCTATGCACTCAACTATGACATCTCCGGATCGGGCCGATTGCGGATTCCCGGCATGCGTGGGAACTATCGCATGCGGAATGTCGAGACCGCCCGTCCGATTTCCTCTCCCTCCGGGAAGGCTCTCTGGACGGAACAGGAACTTGCCGCAGGAATTCCGATGCGCCTCGGACAGTTTTCCCCGGTTGTTCTGCTTCTGGAACCCGAATCGGCAGCTTCCCGGACGTTCAAGGGAATCTCCCCGACCAGACTTGCAATGCTGAACAAGCTGTGGGTCAAACCGGCAGAAGTCCCCGGCGGACCGAAAATCGGCTGCACGCCCCTGGATGTCATGAATCCGACTCACGGGACCTTTCCGACCGCTTTGCAGCTGGCAGCCGATAACGGGTTCAATGTGGAAAATCTGCCGGAGGAAAGCCGTTTCCGGAATCTGGATGTCGTTCTCTATTCCCATCCGAAACAGGAATGCAGAAATCCGGACGATCTGCTGGATTTCGTACGCAAGGGCGGAGGACTTCTGATGCTGGGCAGCGGTGCTCTGACCTATCATGTCCTGCCGTCGAACGGAAAAATTCTGAAGGAGCTGGGAGTGGAGCAGGCCTATATCCCGGCGGCGCTCTACAATCCGAAACCGAATCTTCCGGAAGAGGATTGCCTGAATGTCCGCTGCCGGATCATTCCGGGACATCCGGTAACGGAAAACGTAACGGAATTTGTCACGGCGAATGCAGGCGTACTGACCCGCTTTCCGCGCAATGCACAGGTTCTGCTGCGGGCGCCAAAGGATGGTTCCCAATGCTCGAACCGGCCGGTCGCCGTCGCGTTTGAATATGGGAAAGGACGGGTCATCTACATCTGCGACTACTGGTTTATCCGTCCGCTGCACATCAACCGGGGAGACGATGCCCAGTTCTTCCTGAATGCCTTGAACTGGCTTGCGAAACGCGATTCCAAAGTCCTTTCCGCTGCCGACAGGGAAAAATCCCTTTACATCAGCAAAGAGCTTCTGGAAAAAGCGGAACAGGAAGAGGCGCAGGGAATTACGACATTGGAAGCCCCCCAGGAGAAACCCTCGGTACTGAGCGCTTCCGACTTCTCCAAAACCAAGGGCCTGCAAGGCGGCGATCCGATCGTGGATGCCATGAAAAATTTCTGACAATTCAAACAGATTCCAATAAAAATCAAGGAGAACTCTGCTATGAGAAAAGAAATTCTTTGCATGATGTCAGTTCTGGGAGCCTTTGCGCTTTCCGGAGCAACGGTCACCTCCCCCTCCGGAAATGAAGGAAAGGGAAAGGAAAGCATCGAAAAAACCACAGACAACGATTACACCACCAAATGGTACAGCGATTTCAACCGGGGACTTTCCTGGCAGCTGGAGCTGCCCGCCGCAAAATTCCTTCAGTCCTATTCCTTTGTCTACGCGAACGATGAGCCGGGACGCGATCCGAAGGAGTGGATCGTCGAAGGCAGCAAAGACGGAAAAACGTTTACGAAAATATCCGAAGTGAAGAATTATCCGGCTCAGCTGCGCCATGCGACACGATTCTTCTCCATCGACAATCCGGGCGACTACCGTTTCTACCGGATCCAATTTCTCGACAACCACGGCAGCAGCGGATTCCAGCTGGCGGAGATCGCCTTCAGCGACAACGAGGTCCGCGAAGGACAGAAAGTGAATGTTCCGACGGCGACTTCCCCCTCCGGACACATCGGAAAAAAACGCGAGGAGGTCGGAAGGACGATCGACCGGAACAAACGGACGAAATGGTATACCCCTTTCTGTCCGGGACTTTCCTGGCAGCTGGAACTGCCGGAAAGCCGCAAATGCACTCTTTATCGTCTGACCAGCGCAAATGATTATCCGAAACGGGATCCCAAAGACTGGATCGTCGAAGGAAGCGCGGACGGCAGAACATTCGTCAAGATCGGCGAAGAAAAAAATGTGGTGTTCCCCTCCAGACTTCAGGAGAAGGAATTTTCCATTGCCGCTCCCGGAAACTATCGTTTCTATCGGATTACGTTCACATCGCTGGCTCCCGGAAACGATGGTTTTCAGATCGCCGAAATTGAATTCAAATAAGAGAACAGGACACTTTTCATGAAGACAATCAGCCGATTTTCTCTGATAGAGCTCCTTGTTGTAATTGCGATCATCGCGATCCTTGCCGGACTTCTGCTTCCCGCCCTGAATCAAGCGCGGGAAGCGGCAAGAACTGCCTCCTGCAAAAACAATCTGAAAACGATCGGAACAATCAATCAGCTCTATGTGAGCGACAACCAGGACTTCTTTGTCGTATGGTCGGATAACCAGCGGGAAGCCTTCGTGCGCCTCTTGTCGCGCGGGTACATGGGACTGCCTGCAAATGAAGATATTGTGGCGGACTGGACCACATACAATATCAATCCAAGACTGAAAAGCTGGATCTGCCCGGGCTCCTCGAACAGGCACAGCAGCAACCAGTACAGCTATAATGTCTGGGGACTGGTTCAGAACATCATCAAAATCACGGCTGCAAGACGTCCGGCAACGACCATGCTTTCCTCGGATCTGCGTTCCGGAAACGGAAATTCCTTCAATTACATGGATTTCTACAACGCATCGGATATAAGCTGGATCAGAACTCCGGATCGGCATCGCATGAGCAATAATATCGTATTCCTTGACGGTCATGTGGAAAACTGGTCCCTGAACAAGGAATGGACTTCCGGTTGCGTGCCCCGCTCCCTGATCGGAAATTGAATTCCTGACGCAGGAAGGAAATCATCGAAAAAATTTCACTTCCGGTTTTTACAGACCGCAACGGCTGGACATGTAACAATCTGCCTCCGCGAACGATGGTGAAACGGCTTTCCTCTCCTGCATAAGGTTCCAATATCCGGATTGAAATCCGGCTTCCCATGAAAAAAAGAACGGCAACTTCCCGGGGCCGGGGAACGGGGGCCCCGCAGAGGAGCCATGCGTGTCGCCAAATGTTTCCTGCAGAGACCAAATGCAAAGTCGTTAAAAATTTTCTGACGGATCCGGCGGCATGGTGCGGGCAGAGGAACTCCAGGATGAGGATTTTCAGCGTTTCCCGCTCCAATGCTCTTTTTTCCGGTATGCGCGCGGAGAGAGGCCGAAACGGGAGGAAAAGCATTTCGAGAAATAGGCACTGTCGGCAAAACCGGTTCTCAACCCGACTTCCGAAACGGACAGCGAAGTTTCCTTCAACAGCTCCTGACTTCGGAAAAGACGCTGTTCCATGAGATAACGAATTGGCGTAGTGTCAAGAGTTTTTCGAAACAGGCGCTCAAGAGAACGCTGGGTAACAGAAAATTTATCGGCGATCTCCGACGGATACGGCGTTTTTGTCCCGCAAGTTGCGATGTATTGCAGGATCTCATTCAGCAGCAGCATATCCCGATACCCCTCCGAATGGTTGCGGAAAACTGAGCGGAGAAGAAAAAGCAGAAGCTGCATGAACAATGAATTCAGTTCGAATCCCCAGCCGGCATGACGGAGAGTCCATTCCCGCTCAATCTGCCGGATTTGCACATTCACATGAAGCAGGGCATCCGGTTCCAGATGGAATTTATTCCGGAAGCGGAACGTATCCGTCAAATGCGGAGCGGTCTTGAAAAAGATTTGAAATTCCCTCATCTCGCGCAAAGGCGCAAAGGAGAAGCCGGTCAGTTCCGGATAAAACAGAAAAATAACGGTTTTCAGACGGGAACATTCGAGCGTGCCATGCAGGATTCCCGGCGGAGAAAGGAAAACATCTCCCCGCGCAACACGGAAACGGCCCTTCGGTGTGACATGATAACCGGAACCATCCGTCACGATGACAAGTTCATGAAAATCATGCCGGTGAAATGCGGTATCTGTCACATCCTGCTTCAAAAAAACAAATCCGGGTTTTTCACAATCCAGAAAATCCTCTTTTGCAATGTTCCGGCGGTTCTCTGTCTCTTTTTTCATAAAAACATCCCTTTTTGTCGGAAATATACAATTTTTTGTCGAAAAAATCAAAGATATTTTTCTTATTTCGCTTATATTATTTTTCAAAGGAATCATTCAGGAGGTGGAAAATGCTGACAGCTCAAGATGTGAAACGCCATGCAAAAGAGTACGGAGCGGATCTGGTCGGAATCGGTTCGATGGACCGCTGGGACGGTGCTCCGAAAGAACGGGATCCCAGATACATCTTCCCGGAAGCGAAAAGCTGTATTTCCCTGGGATTCCGGATTCCGCGCGGGTATCTGCGCGGAATTGAAGAAGGAACCTGTTTTGCCCCCTATACCACAATGGGTTATGCGGGAATCAACGAGGTGTATGCGCCATCCGTTCTGCGGGAACTCTGCTGCTTTCTGGAAGACAATGGATATGAGGCTGTGCCGCATCCGAACATTCAGATCAAGCAGAATGTGGATCAGAAGGGACGGCTTCTCAATGTTGCGGTTCCGGTCCGGGAAGGACTTCCTGCTCCGGACATCATGATTGATCAGCGCGTGGCGGCATACATCTGCGGACTGGGGGAATTCGGATGGAGCAAGATTTTCCTCACTCCGGAATTCGGCCCCCTTCAACGGTTCGTCACGCTTCTGACGGATGCGGAGCTGGAACCCGATCCGATTTTCGAAGGACATCTCTGCGACCGCTGCAAATCCTGTGTGCGCATGTGTTCCGGCGGCGCCATCTCCGCAACGGAAAGCGACGTCTGTTACATTGCGGGCCATAAGGTTGAATTCGCAAAGATTGATCTTGACAAGTGTTCCCTTGCATACCGCGGCGGCAATCCGGAGTTCAATCCGTTTCTCCCGAAGGATTTCCGGGATTACGAAGACCTGGGCCGCGACTGGGGCCGTCTCGCCGTTGTGGAGGATATCATGCCGTACAATCGTCACATGTCCGCTCTGGAGGGAGGGCGGGGATGCATGCGGGAATGTTACATTCATCTCGAAAAAACAGGCAAACTGACGCGGAAGTTTGTCCATCCCTTCCGGAAGCGTCCGCCCTGGAAGATTTTCCGCGAAGGATGGAGCGATACTGGCAGAAAAGGAGTTCTCGCATCCGATCAGGAAATACCGGATGACGTTCTGATGTAAACAAACTGGAATAAATCAAACAGGGAGAGATGCCGTGGGACTTCGCAAGAAACAGAACAGAACGGGACGTGCAGAATTCACACTCATAGAACTCCTGATCGTGATTTCTGTGATCGCCATCCTTACCGCACTGCTGCTGCCGGCATTGAACAATGCACGCAAGAAAGCCCGAAGCATCGCATGTGTTTCCAACCTGAAAAATCTGACATCGGGAGGAATCAGTTATACGTCGGACTATGCGGATACAGTTCTGGTGCAGTATTACAACACCGGAATTTCCGGAAATGCCGAAGCGGAGTCTCTGCTCCGCTGGCATGCGCTTGTCTGGACTTATGCGGGAGGGTCGGACCGGATGTTCCGCTGCCCCTCCGACGAAACAATCCGCTATCAGCAATATGCTCCCCTCTCCTATGCGCTCAACGCCCCCACGGAATGGCTCGACCGGGATGCGGAAACAATGCGGAAAGGGTATCCCAGCGGACAGAAAATCGGAAAACTCAAAAACAACTGCATCTATTTCTCCTGTGCGGTCAACATGCCGCGCACTCCGTTCTGGCAGGATGGACTTCTCCGCCGTGCCGGGAATGTATTCTCCTCCAGTAATTTTGCATTCGGTTATCTGACTTCGCACAACAGCGGTTTCATGGGATTCGACTCCAACCGGATTCCCCTGTATGGATTCGGTCATTCCATGGGAAGCAATTTCGGAAGAATGGACGGTTCCGTCATATCGCTGCCTCTTCATGCGTATCTCGGCCATATTCATTCTCCTGCGGGGACCAAGCCGTGGAGCATCCGGAGGTGGTGCCCGGATCCGGGAATGCTTCAATAGCCCTTCTCTTCCACTGTCGAAGTGCTGAACAAAACTGTTAAAAAAAATAGGAAAACCTCGATTGTAAAAGGATGAAAACACATGAACGTATCCCGAATTCTGCTTCTTCCGCTTCTGCTGTACTGCGGCATACTTCTCGCAGGGGAAACTCCGAATCTGCTTCTCCCGGATTTTTCCGGAAAGAAACTGCCGAAGGAAATCAAAGTCAACAATCCCCGCTGGCAGTGCGTCAATGGAGTTCTGCGCAGTCCCGACCACAGCAGAGGAGGTATGAGCGGGTTTTCCATTGAACGTGAAGATCCGGGCGATTATGAGCTTCAGTTCCGTCTGCGCAAGCTCGCGCAGCATCCTAAAGATCAGCATTTCGGTTTTTCTCCCCGGAAAGGAGTAACGATTTACTGCAGGGGAAACATTCTGGTCCTGCGGATTCCGGAACGGAAAGTCCATACCGGGTTCGGGAAGAAGTTCAAAACAGCGCTGCCGGTCGGGAAAGATGCGCAATGGAGTGATTTTCTGATTTCCGTAAAAGGGGATTCTCTCTCCGTCAGGCTGAACAACGAGACGATCGCGGAAGTGGATGACCTCCCGCGGGAATCCGGGAAATTCACGTTCTACACCTACGGCTGTCAACTGGAACTTGCGGATTTTTCCATGAAAATATTCCGGAAGGGAGAGAATGTTCCGGCGCCCGCCTCGCCGAATGCAGTTCTGAATGCCAGTTTTGAACAGTGTACCCTGGACAATCTTCCCGATTACTGGGGCGTTCCGGCGTGGGGACTGGTGGAGCCGGAAGTCATTGTGCGATACAAAGACGAATGGCTGAAACGTTACGGAGCCGATTCCAGTACGGCATTTCATGGCAGCCGAAGTCTCCGGATCGTGAATACGGAACCGGGAAAGGCAAAACTTTCCTACACCCTCTGGAGCTGTTATCTGCGGGAGAAGAAAAACGTGCCTTATACCCTTTCCGCTTATCTGAAATCCGATCCGCCGGGAATGAAAGTCGCCATGCGCGGATTCGGGATCCGGAACGGGCCGGGACGTGAAAAAACCGTGGAACTCTCCGGCGACTGGAAACGGTATACATTCACCTTCACCCCGCGCGATACGGGCAACGGCCCGCTGATGTTCATCCCGTATTCCAAAGGAACATTCTGGATTGATGCCGTCCAGCTGGAACAGGGAGATAAGGCTACTCCGTTTCAGCCGGCGGGAGCGGACCGGAAACTTGTCACTCATGAGGGAAATCCGGACAAACCCCTTTACGATGTCCCGGTCATTCCGGCGAATCTGATGAAGGAGGTCCCGAAACTGGATGGTCTTCTTCAGGAACCGGTCTGGCAGCGGATTCAGCCGGTTTTCCTGAAGACCCCGTTCGGAAAGGAGCCGCAGGAAAAGACTGCCTTCCGCATCTTCTACACCGCGGAAGGCATCTGGATCGGAATCGACGCGGAGGAAAAGGATTCCGATCGTATCCGGTGCAGAAAAACGAAACGCGACGAATACGTCTGGGGAGATCCCTCCTTTGAGCTTTTTCTGGACTCAAAACTGACACGGGCCACTTACCACCATCTTGCCTTCAATGCGGACGGGGTCCAATATGACGACTATCTCGGCAACGCCGTCTGGAACGGCCAATGGCAGGTCCGGACGGCACGCAAGCCGGACCGTTCCGGCTGGACCGCCGAACTCTTCCTGCCCTTTAGCGACATGAATATCGATCATGCGAATACGGATCGCTGGGGATTCAATCTCTGCCGTAACAATCCGCGCAAAGGCGAAATTTCCTGCTGGGCGCCAACCTACGGGGGATTCCACGCACCGCTCCGCTTCGGGCAGCTGATTATCCGTTCCGATATTCAGAAACGCTTTTACGCCGGAATCCGGAATCCGCTTCTTCGGTATGCCGGGTCCGGCAAATGCGAACTTTCCGCAACGCTTTTCAACCATACCGGAGCTTCGCTTGACATGGACGCCATCGTGACAGTTCATTCCGAAAAAAACGGAAAACCGCTTTCCTTCCGGAAACACCGGACTCTCCCGGACCGGCAGGAACAGAGAGTAATTCTGGGAAGTTTTTCCGGAACCACGGAAGACTCATTCTCCGTGGAAACCGTTCTCTCCGGAAACGGCAGGAAACTTTCCTCCTCGCGAGAGCAGCTCCGCGTGGACCATCTTCTTTCCATTCTGACGCAGTACAACTATTGTACAACGGAAAAAACAATGCTCCTGCGCGGACGTTTCGGAGGCAGCGCCGATCTGGCAGAACATGCAGCTCTGAAACTGGAAATTCAGAACCCCGAAGGGAAAACCGTTTATACCGCACGCCCGTCAATCCGGAACGGAAAATTTGAAATTTCCCTGCCGGTCGGAGAATGGAAGGAGGATTCTTACACGGCTGTCTGCCGTCTTCTGGAAGGAGAACGGACGGCGGTCTCCGCAAAAAGCACGTTCCGCAAACTTCCGCCTTCGGAAACCGAGGTCCGGATAGACCGTTTCCGGAGGATTACGCTGGTCAACGGAAAGCCTTATTTTCCGCTGGGCTTCTTCTGGGAAGGGCGCCTGACGCCGGAACTGGTCGCCTTCCTGGCGAAAGAAGGGATCAATTTCATTCACTCCTACACCTTGATTCCCGAAGAGGTTCTGGAGGCGGGGAAACAACACGGCGTCATGTTCGAAATGCAGATTCTGGACGGAAAGAAAAAAGGGATCAACCAGGAGGCCCTCCGGAACTATAAAAAACATCCTGCCCTGCTCTGCTGGTACACCTATGACGAGGCATTTGCCGGTGCCGCCGGACAGAAAAATCCGGAAAAGATTCTCCGCGACATTGAGCTCGTGCGCCGACTGGATCCATACCGTCCCGCGGTTCTGCTGGAGAATCAGTACGGGATGAGTTATCTGGCACAGAAGGGACTCGCATTCCCCGGAGACATTCCCACTCTTGATTATTACGCATGGCCACCGGAGGGAAATGTCCAGCTCTGGGACAACTATTCGAAGGAACTGATGCGGATGGGCGAACTGGACGGTCGTCCCGCCTGGGCAGTCCCGTTTGTTTCCGGATACGGATATCACACCAGCCGGGACATTCTTCCTGAGGAACAGGTGTATCAGTCCTACATCTGCATCATCAACGGCTGCCGCGGAATCGCCTACTGGGCGTCCTTTCCGAAAGCGCCGAGCAGTTTCCGTACCATCTGCCGGCTTTTCCGCGAATTCACTTTACTGAAAGAGACGTTGATTTCTCTGGAGGAGACACCGCTCATTCCATGCACTTCCGCGGAGATCCGTTATACGGTCCGGAAATGGAAGGGGGATCTTTATATCATCAGTGTGAACGAAGCGAAAAGACCGGTTTCCGCCCGTTTCCGCCTTTCCGGTCTTTCCGGTCTTTCCGGAGCGGAAACAGCGGAAGTCCTGTTTGAAAACCGTTCCGTCACTCTCCGGAATGGAGTTCTGGAAGATGTCTACCCGAAGTATGCGCGCCATGTTTACCGCATCCGGTGCAGCTCCGGGAAGTAGATTCCGTTCCGGGAAAATGCAAAAGAACAAGAAAAGGAAATCACCTGAAATGGAAAACTCTTTTTATCGAGATAAAATTCGCGGCTGCTGGCTTGGGAAATGTCTGGGCGGAGCGGTCGGGATGCCGTTTGAAGGAGTTCCGTTCACTGTTGCGTTGAGTGAAAATGAGATCTCTCTGCAGGATGTTCCGAACGATGACCTGGAACTCCAACTGGTCCGGATGAACGCTCTGAAGCAGTACGGGGTCTCCTTGACATCAGGGAATCTGGCGGAATACTGGTTGAAGCACATTCGTCACGGCTGTGATGAATACAGCATTGCTCTGCACAACATGGCACACGGAATCCTGCCGCCGGCAAGCGGCTGGAAGAACAACTTCTTTGCAGACGGAATGGGGGCGGCCATCCGTTCGGAAATCTGGGCGCTGGTGTTTGCCGATTCCCCGGAAGCCGCGGCATATTTTGCGCAGCAGGATGCGGAGGTCGACCATTGGGGAGATGGGGTTCGCGGAGAAATCTTCCTGGCGACGGCGGAAGCCCATGCCTGTCTTCATTCCGATATTGAAGAGGCCTTGCGGTTTGCTTTCAGACGTCTTGACGGCAGCAGCCGTCTGGCAAAAACTCTGGGCAGGGTATTCATGCTGTATGATTCCGGAGTCGGCGACACCGAAGCGGCAAAAGAACTGCTGCTCACGGAACAGCGGAATTCCAATTTTACGGATTGCGTCATGAATCTGGCATTTATTGTCCACTCTCTTCTGCGCGGGAATGGGGATTTCCTGAAAACAGTTCTGACTGTGATCTCTTTCGGCAGGGACACGGATTGCACCGCGGCATCATGCGGAGCTTTTCTCGGCATCGCCAAAGGAGAGAAGGTCTTTCCGGAAAAATGGCGGAATCAGGTAAAAAATGAACTTTGCCTCAGTCCGTTTGTTACGGAAATTCCCGGCGTTCCATTGACTCTGGACGAACTGGTGGAACAGACCTTCGAACTGCATCAGGAACTTGCAGATCATCTGCGGGGGAAACACTTCCCGGAATATGTCCCATACGTTCCGGAATCACCGCTGCCGGAGACGGATTACTCGGAGTGGCTGATTCTGGACGGAGCGGAATTCGATATTCCCGCGCTGGAAAAACAGCTCAGGGATACCGGAAAATGTCCGCGGGAATTGAAAAAGTATATTGTTTCATTCACAACTCTTTTCATGGATCTGTCGCATGCCGCAGGGAATTACAATGCGCTGCATCTTTTTTCTTTTCTGACCGTGAACAATTCTGAAATCCGTCCGGAAGAAGTTGTCCTCTCCGCCACGGCGGATGTCGGACATCGGCTCTGGATGGACGGACGAAGAGTAATGAATCATCATTCCCGACAGAAAATGCTGCCGTCGTTTCACCGGGCGGAAGGCGGCGCAGCATTCTCCCTGCCGCTGAGTTTCGGAGAAACACATCTTTTTCACTGGGAACTGTTTTTCTGTCATGCACCGATGAAAGCCTGTCTGATGTTCGGCAATCTCCGGAACGATCATCTGGATGGATTTCAGTTTCGAATAAATTGAATAGAAATATTCTCTTTCCCGCGGCTTTTCTCCTCATTATCGTTCCGGCGCGAAGTCGAAGCCGGACGCGCGGGACCGTAACCAATCGTTCCGGCGGCGCGAAACATGCCTTTTTGGAGATTCCGCAAAGAATTCCACGCACATCATTGAAAAAATATGACCGCTGGTGTACATTATGAAAATAACCTTGGAAAAAACGTTTGACCGAATGGAGCATCATATTATGCATTTTACCAGCACCAGAAGCCCGCGGGACGTCACCTCCGCTCAGGCCATTACCCGGGGACTTGCCGAGGACGGCGGGCTCTTCATTCCGAATGAGTTTCCGAAAATCTCCAAGGAACTCGTCAACCGGATGATCGATATGGATTACAAAGCGCGCGCCCGCGAAGTGCTCGCGCTTTATCTGACCGATTTCTCCGCTGACGAAATTGCCCGCAGTGTCGAAGCTGCCTACACCGGCACCTTTGAACAGGAGAATCCCGCGCCGCTGATCGAACTCTGTCCCGGCTTGAATATCCTCGAATTGTGGCACGGCCCGACCTGTGCTTTCAAAGACATGGCATTACAGCTGCTGCCGCAACTCCTGACGATCTCCGCCGGAAAAACTGTCCCCGGGCGCACAATGGTCATTCTCACGGCGACCTCCGGCGACACCGGCAAGGCGGCTCTCGACGGTTTCGCCGACGTGCCAGGCACGAAGATCATCGTCTTCTATCCCCAGAACGGTGTAAGCGCCATGCAGAAACTTCAAATGGTCACACAGAAGGGCGATAACGTTGCCGTCTGTGCGATCGAGGGCAATTTTGATGATGCCCAGAACGGGGTCAAACAAATTTTCGCCGACAGCGAAATGAAACAATATCTCAATGCGCGCGATATGGAATTTTCTTCGGCGAATTCGATCAATTTCGGTCGGCTTGCGCCGCAGATCGTCTATTACGTTTCCGCGTACTGCGATCTCATCCGGCAGGGGAAACTGCGCAGGGACGAACTGTTCAACGTTACCGTTCCCACCGGCAACTTCGGCAACATCCTCGCCGCGGTTTACGCGCGGGAGATGGGCATTCCGATCGGACGGCTGATCTGCGCCTCCAACCGGAACAACATCCTCACGGATTTCATCCGCACCGGCATCTACGATCGCAACCGGCCGTTCTACACAACGACCAGTCCGTCAATGGACATCCTCATCTCCTCGAATCTCGAACGGATGCTTGCGCTCCTTTACGGCAACGATACCGCAGCCGTAGCGAATTTGATGTCTCAGCTTGCGAAGACCGGACGTTACGCCGTGTCCGCAGAAGTTCTTGCCAGGCTTCAAGCCGAGTTCTTCGGCGGCTTCTGCGACGATGCCGGTACCGCCGAAACCATCAGACAGACCTTCCGGGAGTACCACTATCTCTGTGATCCGCACACGGCCGTCGCCCTCAACGTCTATGAGCAATATCGGCGGGAGACCGGTGACGAGACCCCCTGTGTACTCGCTTCGACCGCCTCCCCGTTCAAATTTGCAGCGGCTGTGCTGTCGGCGGTTCGCCCCGGTACTCTGCCCGCGGACGAATTCGAAATGGTGACCGCTCTAGCGGATACGACCGGGCTTTCGGTACCGAAACCTCTTGCCGGGTTGAAAAATCAGCCCGTTCTCCACAACGGTTGTGTCACGAAGGAAAACATGAAGAACTTTATCCGGGATGTCCTCTCCTGAGAATTGCGGATTGAGTCCCTCCGGCAGGATGGAATGATGCGATTGTCCCTCGAAAACCGGGCAACTTGGCTTGGTGCAACATATTCATGGTACAGCATTTTTATGAATTTTTACAACTCCAGGTGGATTCATTCAGCGCTCCGATATCGGACGCCGGACGAAGTCTGTTTCGGGACTTGCAATCGGCAATCTGCGGGATATAGTAAATCAAGGAGCTTTGCACCAATCTTTTCATAAAAGTTGTCCAATCCGGGGGAAAAGTGCAAATCAACACCAATGCAACAGCTTTTCATCATCGAATAGGAGAAGCTTTTTTGAATAAGATCAAACTAAATTCCTTACTGTGCTGTATAGTTATAATAACTTCTCTATTATTTACAGCCTGTGCGGGAGAAGTACTTATTGGAAAAACAAGAAACGATCTACTTCTTCTCCTTGACAAATATCCCCGGACTAAATGGAATGGGGTTCCCAAGATAGTTATTGGTTATGATTCGAATTGGCATTATTATGATAGTATCCAGGACATACGGAATGATATTCAAACAATGAATGCACCATACTGGGAAATTTTTCGCAAAGAAACATTTTCTGGATGGACATATTCAAAGGTCCATTTTAGCAAGAATATTGTAAATTCTCAAGTAATACAGAGAATCAGTGATGGTCCATAAGAATGCGCCTCTCACCTAGGTTGGACAACTTTTATGAAAAGATTGGTGCAAAGCTCCTTGATTTACTATATCCCGCAGATTGCCGATTGCAAGGACTCAAAAATAGATGACGCTGCTGCGGATACAAAATGCTTTTAGCTTCCCGGAATAGGGAGGTCAGAGTAACAAGAGGTCGGCAGTTTGCCAAGAGGACAAAACGACCATTTCCAGAAAATTTCGGAAAAATCGAAAAAAGGGCCATTTTCTCCAGAGTTTAACCTTGAAAATGGTAGGGTTGTTGCAACTGAAACTTCCGACCTCTACCCCTGCAGGCTTTTTGATTAATAGCTTGATAATGAATCTATTACAACATATTTTTTTCGCAAGCGGAGAATCTTGTTTTTCAATTCCAAAAATCAAGAGGTCGGATTTTTTGTGTGTTTCCCCGACTTTTGCTTCTCCAATTGAAAAGCCTGCGACCTCTACTCACCGGAGAATTTGTCAGGAGATCATCGGAAACACAGAGGGAAATGCGAAAACAGCGGATTCTCTCCGACGCTGCGAATGGCCCAATTCAGACACAAAATCAGCCCCGGAAACGCAAAAACCGGCCGGAGGTCCGGTCGGCGGAGAATCAAGAAAATGGTCGACCATTTTTTTATTTTCCAGAAAAATTCTCTCCACCTCAAACTGGCGAATTTTTCGAGTCTCAAAAGGAGGAGCATTTTCACTTCTCGAAAAATTCTCCGGGAGAAACTGGAACTTC
>CALXMJ010000397.1 GCA_944389445.1 uncultured Victivallales bacterium
ACATTCCAACTGGTACGCCATCTGCATTGCCGCAGGATCTTCCGCAATCGAACTTTCTTACAATGAACTTTCCGACCTCGGGGGAGGGGGGATCATTGTTTCCGGGAGCGCGGCGGTTCAGCATGAACCGGAAGAGGCGGTTCACCACATCTCCGTGACGGATAATCACATTCACGACTGCGGCGCCTATTTCCTGAGTGCTGTGGGGATCCTGCTCGGGCACGCCCGCAACTGTCTGGTGGAACACAATCATGTCCATGATCTTTACTATACCGCGATCTCCTGCGGCTGGGTATGGGGATATGGTGAAACCGAATCGCGCGAGAACCGGATCGGCTTCAATCTTCTTCATGACATCGGCAAGGAGATGCTGTGCGACATGGGCGGCATTTACACGCTCGGCATTCAGCCCGGTACACGGATTTACAACAATCTGATTTTCAATGTCCGCTGCCGTTTTTACGGCGGCTGGGGAATTTATACCGATGAAGGCTCCTCGCACATCGTCATAGAAAACAACATCTGCTATGATTGTTCGCGCGAATGTTTCCACCAGCACTATGGCCGCGAAAATATTGTCCGCCACAACATTGCCGCGTATGGCGAACAGAACGGCATTGCGATCACTTCCGGTCACAATCGTCAGACCTGTTACGAATCTCCGGGGGAAAACTACACGGTCAACTACAACTTCTACAAGAATGTCATTCTCGTGGACGGGACGCCTTTTTACCGAACCTGTTTTCATGAGGCGATCGCTTCCGATCAGTTCTTTACCGATTTGAATGTCCTCTGGGATGTTTCGGCTCGGAAAAAACGGATTCCCTTTGCTACTGGCGACAAGAACTGGAAACTTTCCAAAGCCGATTGGCTGAAGATGGGACATGATACGCATTCCACATTCGCCGATCCCGGCTTTGTGAATCCGGAGAAGCGGGATTTCCACCTGAAAAAGGATTCCATTCTTTTCAAAAACGGATTTCCGGATCCTGCCATTACAATTGAGAATGCCGGTGTCAGGAAAAAGAAGAAATCCTCCCGCAAAGCATAAAACATTCCGTGGTGAGTCGCTTCGGTTCAGCGGAACAACCTGAACCGGGGCGGGATGCTCCTGCCCGCGATGGGAGTTTCTGGAAGCTCAGGGATTCTCTTTGAAAAAGAAAAGATTCATCAGCCGGATTCCCTGGAAGGTGCGCGGCCCGAGGCGATAGAGGAGGGCGGGATCAAGATCGCGCAGAACTCTGTTGTTCCTGACGGCTTTCAAGCTGGAAAAGAGGGGATTTTTCTTCAAGTCCGGAATGGTTTTTCCGTTGTCCATGCGGCAGAGGATGATGATGTCCGGCGGATGTAGCATGATCCATTCGGGTGAGCAGGAGAAATAATCCCGGTCGATGTTTCCCGCGACGTTTTTTCCTCCGGCGAGCTGGATCATATCGTTGATGAAACTCCGTTTCCCTGCTGTTACAACGGGAGAGGCGGAGATCATGACCAGAACAGCCGGACGCTTTTCCACAGGAATCTCATCTGTTTTTTTCCGGATTTGTTCGAGTGTTCTTTTGGCTTTTTCGATTTCCGTTTGAGCCCGTTCCCGGCAATCCAGCAGTTCTCCGAGCGTTTTGAGCGCGGAATAATAGTGCTCGAAACTTGAGTCCGGAATGACAATTCTTCGGATCCCGGCTTTGCGGAGCATCGCTTCATCGGATTGTGTCCGGACCGTTGACGTGATGACGATTTTGGCTCCGGAAGCGATCAGCTGTTCCGGAAAGGCTTTCCCAAAAGAGCCGACAACTTTAATTTTTTTCGCTTCCTCCGGATAATCACAGTGAATGGTCCGTCCTGCAAGACGATCGTCTTTTCCCAGCAGAAAGACCATTTCCGTCAAATTCGGGCTGAGCGAAGCGATCTTTACCGGATCCGATGCATGCAGCATGACGGAAAACAGAATCAGAGACGGTATCCAAATCATTCGTTTCATAGAACCCTCTTCCCTTTGTTGACGGAAACATCCCTCCAATATATCGTTGTTTCTCTGGAGAGTCAAGAAGCGGAAAAAGAAAAAAATTGCTTAAATTTTGCTTAAATATTTAATTCCCTATTGACATATTTTGTGTTTTATGTTATAATGAAAAAAGATATTAAAACAATTTTTTCATTTAAGCAAAAGGGCCTGGCTTATGGTGAAGTTGAAAGATGTTGCGGAAGCCGCGGGTGTGACCATTGCGACGGTTTCCATAGCGCTTTCCGGAAAGGGGCGTGTCTCTTCCTCGACCCGCGAACGGGTCTGCCGGATCGCCGATGAGATGAATTACAGGCCCTCCGGACAAAACGGACGCGGACAGCCCGGTATAGACGTGGGCCTGATTATTGCCGATAATCAGAACATGATTATTCATGATTTTATCAAATTTACGGAAACCTATCAGCTCCGGAATCAGCTGGAATTTGTTTACAACGACGGTTCCTCCTCATCGCTTCCGGTTCTTCTGAACCGTCAGGCGGCGAAGGGAATTCTGCACATCGGGTATATCGGGGATGGCATCCGGCGCTACCTGGCGCGGAATCCTGATCTTCCGTTTGTTGCGATCAACGATGCAGCCGAGTATTCCGTCAAGACCGATTTCACTGCCGGGGTGAACCGCGCGATGCAGTATCTGCTTGCGCTGGGACACCGCAAGATCGCTTTTTATATCGGCAGCGAGAAATACGCCGTTCCCCGGATCTTCAACCGCGCGATCGCCAAGTGCATTCAGGAGTATGACATTGATCGGAGCGGATGTTTCATGCCCTGCCATTTTGACGGTTCCAACAGCGTGGAATATATGAACAATTCCCTGAAATGGGCGCGTCAGGTGCTGCTGTCGGAGAATCGTCCGACCGCCTGTTTCTGTTCCGGCCTGATGACGGCGCGTGCCGTTATCTATGTCGCCATGGAAGCCGGAATGCGGATCCCGGAGGACCTGAGCGTCCTTGCTCTGGGAGACGAGGGGGATGCTTTGAACAGTTATCCCTTTGTGACGACGATTTCTGAAAACTATCCGCTTCTGACCTCGACTGCAATGATGATGCTTCAGAGACGGATTTCCGGTTTGAGCATTGATGAGAAAAATATCAACATAGATACCGGTTTTGTCGTGCGCGGCTCAACCGGTCCAAACAGAAAGGGAAAACAATGAAAAGATCCCGTCGGTTCACGCTTATAGAACTCCTCGTGGTAATTGCGATCATCGCCATCCTGACGGCGATTCTTCTGCCGGCGCTGAGTTCCGCTCGGGCCAAAGCGCGTCAGGCCACCTGCATCTCGAACTTGAAACAGATTCAGCAGTGTCTCGGATTTTATACGGCGGATTATGACGACTGCCTTCCGCCGATGGCCGATCCGGCTCAGACTGCGGACAAGTACGGTTTCTTTCATGCGGTCTATTACCATTACGGAAAAATCAAGCGGGACCATGTGTATGGAACGATCGGCGCCTGCCCCGAATTTCCCCTGACGAAGGTTTCCTACGGCTGGAGTTCGAAATCCTATATTTATGCGAACCAGTCCTTTGCCGGTTCTCCCTGCCAGCATCTGACCTACACCGGAAACGGGCCCCTGTTCGACCTCGGCAGCGGCCATTACAGGGACTCCAGACGTATAAACCAGATCAAGAAGACTTCCGTGGTTTTCACATTCGCCGACAGCAAAAACAAGCAGAATGCGCATACTTCCTATACCGGAACCCAAAATTTCGGCGTTCCTCATACGCAGAGTGCCAATTTTGCCTTTCTTGACGGCCATGCGCAGCTCCTGAAGGCTCTTCTCCCCTTCGACGAAAGACCCTATACAACCGATTCGGCGAAAGAACCGTGGGGGAAAAGCTGGTAATTCTCCCGTCGTTTTTTTCTCTGTTTTCCTATTTTCCTGAAAGGAGTTTCGATGATGACGAAACAAATCTTGACTGCTGCCGTGATTCTGCTGGGAACATCTTCCGCGCTGTTTGCCGCTCCGCGTGAAATTATGGCGATGAATAAAATCTGGCAGGCGAAAGTCGCCGAATCGGCGGAGCTTCCCTCCGAAACAGGATGGGCCGTTTTTCGCGGCGGACGGGATCTGACCGGAATCGACTACCGCAATGTGAATCCGAAACCGCCGAAGCCTTTGAAGGAATACAGTTCCGCGTGGTATCGGCAGAAGCTGACCATTCCCGCTTCGTGGAAAGGGAGCACGGTTCGCTTTCATGTGCCGATCCAGTACAGCGATATGATCGTGTATGTCAACGGGAAGAAAGCCGGAGAGATTCTCAAACCGGCGGGCGCTCTGGAGATCGGTCCGTTCCTGAAGTACGGCGGTGAAAATACCATCCTGCTTTTTCAGACAAAGAATTTCACCGGAATTTCCCGGAAGAGCGATCCGTATTACGCCCGGACTCCGTGGGAGTTCGGATTTCAGGAAACCCCCTTTCTTGTCAAGACGGGGAAGGTCTTTTTCGACGATGTGTTTGCGAATCCCTCCTTCCGGAAAAAACAGTTGTGCCTGGATACGGAAATCATGGCGGATTCCCCCGCTTCCGTGACAGTCTCCGCCGAGATCCTCGACCGGGACGGCAAAACGGTCAAACGCAGTACAAAGACTCTTTCCGTTTCCGAAGGCGTCACTCCTCTTTCACTGGTCATCCCGTGGACGGATCCGCATCTGTGGGAGATCAACGCGCCGTATCTTTACACCTGCCGGATCCGGATCACGGACCGGACCGGAAAACTCCTGGATGAATATCCCGCTTTCCGTTTCGGGTTCCGCGAGATCTGGCGCGACGGGAAAGAGTTCTACATGAACGGTCACATCCAGCGGATTCGTCCGGTTTACGGGTTCGGCATCAACGAGCACGGGGTCTCCTTCATGCGCCTGATGGGATATACCGCGACTGATCTGGCAAACAAGCATTACGTTTTTTCCTCCATCGACGAAAAACTTCTCAACCGGCTGGACGAGGTGGGCATGGTCTGTTTTGCCGGAATGCCATCCATCAACTACATGCGCGACAAAATGCGGAAGGATCCGGCGGTCGTGAAAGAATATGACCGTTATGCAAAGCTGATGATCCGCCGTTATCGAAACCATCCGTCGATTTTTGCCTGGTGCGTGGGGATGAATACGAACTGTCCCTCCTGGAACATGGATCCCGACAAGCTGGGGCAGATCGCGGGAATCGCTTCGCAGGATCAGAACATCAATGCCGCCTGCGACATCGGGCGGAAATACTCTCCCTCCACCGTCTTCTATTCCCATGCCGACGGTTCCAACGGCGACATCAGCACCAACAATCTCTATCTGAACTTCACTCCGCTTCAGGAGCGTGAGGAGTGGATGAGCAAGTGGTCGAAAAAAGGAAGTTTCCCGTGGCTTGCCGCTGAATTCGGCGAACCCTACGTCGCCTGCTACTGGCAGAAAAAGAACTTCCTTTTCACTGAATACATGGCAATCTATTACGGCGAAGACGCCTATGCGAAGGAACCGGTCGAAAGCCAGAAGGAGATCCTTCCGTTCAGCCTCGGAAACAAGAACAATCACGCGGACGGCATTGTCGGGCTTGATACGAAATTTCCGCTCTTCTGGGATTTCAAGCGTCAGATGGTCTGGCGCACGAACCGTGCGTGGCGCACATTCGGAATCAACGGCGGAATGCTCTACTTCAATCTGCGCGAAGCCTACGGGAATCCGCCGGGCAGGGGAAATCCCTATGCTCGTTACGGACGCATCCATGAAGAGGTCACATCCAAGCCGGAATGGGCGAACCAGGCGTTTGACATCTACCAGCTCGGAAACAAGGATTTCCTCGGATACATCGGCGGCTGGCCCGAACATACCGATAAAACGCACGCGTTCCGGTCCGGAGAAACAATTGACAAGCAGCTCGTTTTCGTCTGGGACGGTCCCGGCAGAAAGACCTTCACCGCTCAATGGAAGGTCGTTTCCGGGAAGTCGGTGATTGCTTCCGGTGAACATTCCGAGACGCTTTCCACCGGTGATGTCCGTCTGCGGAAAGTCTCCTTCCGGGCTCCTTCGGTCGGGGGAAAAACTCTTCTGAAGATGACGGTTGATTATTCTGAAAACGGCAAACCGCTTTTTACAGACTCCTTTGATCTGCGGATTTATCCGGCGGCGCGGCGTGTTTCGATTCCTGTCACCGGCGACGTCGCCGTGCTGGATCCCTCCGGCAAGGCTCAGGCGATACTCAACTGTTACGGAATCCGCTTCCGCGCAATCAAAACAACGGATGAGCTGGGAAAAGCGGACTATCTGATCTTCGGCAGGAATGCTCTGGATAACGCGGCTCTCGGTTTCACGCCGAAAGAGATTGCCGGCGGATTGAAAGTCCTCATCATGGCGCAGTCTCCGGATACATGGAACTCACTCGGATTCAACGCGATCGACTCCATGTCGCGCCAGGTGTACCTCCGGGACAGGAGCAATCCCGCGTTCCGCGGTCTTTCCGACGACGAGCTTGCCAACTGGCGCGGCGCGCCGGATTACGGCAAGCCGTTCGGCCCGATTATGTCGCATGATACACAGCGCGGACCGCGCTGGACACGGACTCATACGGTCGCCGGACTCATGCTCCGCATCCCGGAACGAGCCGGATTCGTCCCGCTGATCGACGGCGAATTCGATCTCAACTATGCCGTCCTCATGCGCTGGAGCTGCGGAAAGGGGAGCATTCTCTACTGCACGCTTGATCTGGAGGACCGGGTGCCTTCCGATCCTCTCGCTGAAAAAACGGCGCGTGCGGTTCTGACGGATTTCTTCTCCCATCAGAGCAACGCGTCCGGAGAGGTCTATGCCGACGGCAAAGATGCGGAGCTTCTGCTGAAAAAGAGCGGCAGTGATTTTTCCGGGCTCAAAGCGGAAACACGTCCTTCCGGAAATCTTCTGGTGGTCGGCGGGGACTCCTCAATTCCGTGGGAACGGATAAAATCGTTTGCGGAGCAGGGCGGCAGCGTTCTTGTCGTTGCCAATCCGCGTCTTGTGAAGGCGGCCGGGCTGAAGACCGTTTCCAGAGAGCTTTACCGGGCAAAGCCCGATTACAGAGGACTTTTCGCCACGGTGGGACAGTCGCTTCTCCGCTGGCGTGATGTGGTCAACGCCTCACTGATCCAGCCAGCGAAGGGCGTGGAACTCTTTGCCGAAGGGCTTTTCGCTCTTTTGCCGATCGGACGCGGCCGGGTGCTTTTCGGTCAGATGGATCCGGAACTTTTCAACCGTCGTTATGCAAAGGATGAACTGCGACGGACCGCGACGGCTCTCAGTTCCGAACATCTGCTCCAGCTCTATTCCCGCCTGATGACATCCCTTGGCGCCCGTCCGGGGAAGAAAGTGGCGATGCGTTTAGCATATCAGGCTGGAACACAGGCGTTCGCTCCGCTGAAATTCTTTTATGTGCTCGGACCTTTCCGCTGCGAGAAGGATGACAGCAAGCTGATGCTGAACACCGTTTTCCCCGGCGAGGAGATGGCGATTGCCGGAGACAACAACCCGAATCCGCGCTTCAAACTGCCCCAGGGCGGCGAAACCGACTGGCGACCGACTATCACTTCCGATGAAAACGGATATGTGAATTTAAACAAGCTTTTCTCGGATGTCTCCTGTTCCGTTTCCTATGTGATCTGCTATTTCAAGCGGGAGAATGCGGGGCCGGCGATTCTGAAATTCGGCGTCGACTGGCGCGCCAAGATCTGGTGCAACGGAACTCCGGTGTTTTATACCGAGGTCGGATCGTTCGGATACAAATACGAGACGAAGGTCAATCTGAAGAAAGGCGAAAACTACATTTCCATGAAGATCGGTTCCGGTTCCTACGGCAACTGCTTCTGGGCTTCCCTGAGCAGGGAAGCACCGAAAAACGGGATCCGGCGCCGGAGCATCCGGGAACTCGACGACGTGAAGTTTTATGAAAACAGCATTTCCGGATATGATCCGTATACGTTCCATTACTGGTGATTTTTTCAAGAAAGGATGAGGTTATGTGGAAACAGACAATCGCAGGTGTGACGGCTGGACTTGCCGTTGCGCTCTCCATGGCTGCGGAGCCTCCGGTCTGGAAGGCTGACTTTGAAGGACAGTTCCCGGGAGAAGTTCCGAAAGGATGGCGTCAGCACTGGGGCAAGAAAATTGACGCGGATGTTCGGCAGGTCTCGAATATGGTGGTCCTCGGCGGGAACAACAGCATGCTGATTGAGCGCTCCGGCACCGACAGCGCACAGTGGGGATTCGGTACAGAAACAAAGGATGTCGCCGACGGCACCGCCCTTCTGACGGTCCCGTTTCAGGTGCAGGGCAATGGAAAGCACGCCTTCAATTTCAATCTGGAAATTTTTTCCCATCCATACCAGACCGGCAGTCGTTTTGCCGTGATCGGATTTGCGAACGGCAATGTGACATTGACAGACGGCAAGTGGAAAAACGGTCAGAAGCTCGGTTCCTATGAGCCATCCAAATGGTATCGTGCCGTTCTCCGTCTCCCGACCCTCGGCGGGAAACAGACGGAGGTCATCGGGCGTCTCGACCGTTTTCTCGGCGACGGCAAATGGGAAAAGGGGCCTGAATTCAAACTTGCAGCCGGTGCTCCGAAAGGGAAATGGGGCTGGCTCCTGATCGTTCCGAATCCCGGCAGCAAATTCAAAGCCTATTTCGATGAGATCACACTGGAGCGTGTCCGGTAAACTTGCGTTCCGAAATCCTTCAGATCCTCGGCAAGAAGGAACATGCCGCCGGATTTGAGGGTGCCGCCATCGCGGATCACATCCAGCATGGCGCGCCGGGCGGAGTTGTCCGCCGGATAGGCAAGGGGATCTCCGTCGTCTCTTCCGAAGAGGAAGAAGAGTCCGTCGGTTCCGTCTCCGATTTCCAGAGGGAACAGGTGGACCTCCCGCTGGAATGCCGCCAGATTCGAGTTCGGAAGGCGCTTCTCCCATTCCGGATTCAGGATCCATGAGGCGCAGACAAAGAGGGGGATCTCTTTATGGAAATGTTCCCGGAAGAGTGTGACGGCTTCCTGAAGGGATGCCTTCACCTTTTCCGGAGTCATTCCTCCGCCGCCCGGAATGTGAATTTCCAGCACCGTATCCCAGGGGGAGATGACAGGTTTCCATTCGGAATCATCCAGCGTGACGGATTTCCCGGGCAGAGCATACCCGAATGGTGAGATCGGGATTCCGGTGAGTTTGCCTCCGACATGATTCAGTGTCGTGCGGAAAAAGGCCTCCGTACAATCTTCCCGGACCCGGAAGCCTTCTTTGTTCAGGATCCAGCGATCCGGACAGAGTGCGATGATTCTGCCTTCGGGATTCCGATAAATTGCGGGAACATACGGGGGGAGGGGCTTTGCCCAGAATTCGAATCGTCCGATACGGAAGAGTACGCCGTCGATGGTATGTTTGAGCCATGGTGTCTGGCGGATGTCGTGTCCGGGGAGCCCATTATGGGCGGCAGCGAAGATCTGAACTGTTCCCCCGAGCCATGTTGCGCTTTCTGCCGCATACTTTGCCGGCAGTCCGAGGCGTTTGGTTGTTTTTTCGATCAATGGGATGGCGCTGATTGCGATCATCAGGAAGAAGACTCCCGCGTTTTTGCCGAATTGTTTTTCCGGAAGGGGGAGGGAGTGTGAACAATTCCATTTTCCGGAGAGAAAAAGGGCGTTATGAAGATGCCAGGCGAGCATTTGAATTTCTTTGTCCTGTGCGGTGAGTTCAGCAAGTTCTGCGATTGCCGGCATGGCATTGATTCTGCTTTTGATTTTCGGATAATATTCTTTCTGGAATTCGAGAGTCATGAAATCGGGGATTCCGGGAAAGGTTTCAATGGATTTTTCCCAGCCGGTTTCTCTCAGGACTGTTTCCACTTCTGCGTGGAATCCCATTTTTTTACAGAGCGATTGCAGATTCATGTATTGCCTCCAAATTTGATTTGTTTCATTTGATACGGTAATTCCTGTTTGAAGGAGATTCAAGAGGGGAAACAATTTTCTCTATTTTTCAAAATTATTTTTGATTTTTTTTGAATATGCAATATATTTATTGAATCAGAACGCGATTTTGGGCGTATAGCTCAGTTTGTTAGAGCGCCACGTTGACATCATGGAGGTCATAAGTTCGAGTCTTATTACGCCCACCTTTTTTTTCGGGCGATTAGCTCAGTTGGTTAGAGCGTCACGTTTACACCGTGAATGTCGGGGGTTCGAGTCCCTCATCGCCCACCATTGAGGTGGTTATATTTTTGGGCGTATAGCTCAGCTGGTTAGAGCGCCAC
>CALXMJ010000398.1 GCA_944389445.1 uncultured Victivallales bacterium
TTCCCGGGGTATACGGTTCCGGCTTGTACTCAATTCCCGCTTCCGTCGTGTTGGAGAAGACGAAACGGAGATCGTTTGAAACGGCACACTCCACCACCGCATTCCAGTTTTCATACGGATTCAGACAGCCTTTGACGGACTCGATCACCTCGCGTTTTTCAACCGTTTTCCCGTCTGCGATTCCCCGCAGAATCAGTGTATAGAGTCCATCCTGCGCATTGATCTGCTCCGCCATGCCGGAGGGCAGCGGCTGAACGAGCTGAGCCATTCCGTTGAATTTTCCCTGTTTGTTCATTTCATGGAACATCCAGTCGATGAACGCGCGGAGGAAGTTGCCTTCTCCGAACTGAAGAACCCGGACCGGAAGTGCGGACGGAGTTTTCCGTTTCAAAACATTCATTTTTCAGACTCCCTGATATGTCAGAACTGGACCAGATCTTTGACCTGCACCGGTTCGCCGGTCTTCATGGAGATGTTTGCCGCGATTCCGGTCAGGATGGATTTGGCACCGTCGATGTATCCTGCGGCGTGATTCAGGGGATCCGGCTGCGCGCCTGCGAAGACGTCGCGGAGAAGACGGACATCGCCGCCGCCGTGACCGCCTTTGTCATTCTGCTCGTAAGTGAAGACCACCGGTTTGCCCCACAGCGGCTGGAAGATGATTTCCGGAACAAGGGATTTCTTGTCGCCTTCGAGTTCGCGCATACCGGGCTGGTTGAAGTCTTCGTGTCCGCCGCTGACATAGGATTTTTCAACGACGTTGAATTCAAGACGTCCTTTGGTTCCGTTGAAGCAGACGCGGTAGCCCTCCCACGGACTGTGGGCGTAGAGGCAGTAGTTCATAACGACATTGTTCTGATAGCGGACCATGACATTCATATTGTCTTCGATGGAGATGCCGTCGCTGAAGACGCTTCTGTCGCGCATATAGCCGTCCTCTTTTTCCGCCTCGCCGAAGTAAAGCGCAAGCAGGCGCTGATCCTTTGCCGGATCAATCTTGAGGGCGAAGGGATCCTTTGCCGCGATCGGATTGCCGTAGGCGCGGTCATAGAACTGGGTCACTCCGCGTTTTTCCGCATTCTCCTTGCCGTAGAATTTCAGGTCGCCCATGGCGAAAACCGTCTTCGGCGCGGAATCGAGCCACCAGTTCATGAGGTCAAAATGATGGGTGGACTTGTGAACAAGCAGTCCGCCGTTGTTGTTCTTGTTGCGGTGCCAGCGGCGGAAGTAGTCCGCGCCGTGACTGGTGTCGAGCAGCCATTCAAACGTGACGCTCGTAATGGTTCCGGCGATACCGTCCTTCAGAAGTTCCTTGACTCTGGTGTTGCGCGGAGAATAGCGGTAGTTGAACGTGACGATGATGTCACGGCCGGTCCGTTTTTTCGTGTCGATGATCTGCTGGCACTTTTCGGCATCAACGGTCATCGGCTTCTCCGTGACCACATCACAGCCGAGCTCCATCGCGCGGCAGATGTAAAGATGATGGGTACGGTCCATACTGGTCACGATGACCTTATCCGGTTTCTGTTCCTGAATCATACGGTCGAATTCGGAGCAGTGATAGGTCGGCAGAGGACCGATGCCATAGGTCTCCTTCATGTAGTCGCGCCAGTAGTTCATGCGGACATGATTGGAATCACAGAGAGCAATAATCTCTCCGTATTCCCTGAAATCCTTCCCGAGCGCATCCAGGTACATGGAGCATCTGGAACCGGTACCGACGAGCACATATTTTTTCTTCGCCATTTTTCATCCCTTTTTCTTTTTTTTAATTGTTACGAAGTGATTTTCCTGTGTTGCAGATATTATAGTTGCCATCGTTGGCAAAAGCAAGAGGAAATATTAAAAAAATTGATTTTTTTTATTTTGAATTGCATCGCCGGAGTCGTCCATCCTGCAGATGCGGGTGGATTTCCGCCGGCGATGCGTCCGGGGACAAGAGCTGACCGCAGGGAAGCCCTCATCAGGAATTTTTTCCCAGATCAAGAAGATAGATTCCCCGCTTTCCGTCATGCGTGGAATCGACCGTGACGAAACGCCCGTCGGGACTCCACCTCGGATGGAGATCGCAGCGGGTTTCCACCGTCGGCACTGGCTCATGATGGAAGGTCCCGAGGAGCTCCCAGTCTCCGGATTCCGCATCAATCAGAATGAGCTTCTGTCTGGAATCTCCATCGGGGTAACTGTCCGCGAGGATACGTTTTCCGTCGGGCGAGAAGACCATGTGCGCCATTCCGCCGTGGCTTCCGGAGAGTTTCCGGGAAAGAAAGGGACGGCGGCTCTCATCGAACACCACCGCTCCGTGGCCGGAGCCGGTCCAGTCGGCATCGACCAGAATTTCCCGCGGGGTCCGTCCCCAGATCTGGTGCGAAATGAATTTCTGCCACTGACATTCGGAAAGAACGCATTCCGTATCCCCGCCCTCCAGAGAGCTTGTGTACAGGAATGTTTTCCAGCGGATATTCTCCCGTTTGCATGATTCCGAACACTGACGGAACAGCCAGAGAACACGGGTCGAATCGCAATTCACGATTGCATGATTCAGCCAGATATGCTGCCCTTCCAGTCCATAGGCATACGGATGACGCTCCATCATGGTACGGTAACTTGCAATCAGTTTTGTTTCACCGGATTCAAGATCCATCCGGAAAATGCCGTCGGAATCCGGATCGGCGGGATGGAGATCCTCGCTCAGAACGGCATCCGCATAGCTGTATCCGCGACGGGGAATCCGCGAAAAATTCAGGGAAACCGCCCATCTTCCGTCGGGCGACATCGCATACACCGGGAGGGAATAGCTTCCCGCGATTCCTTTCCCCAGCTGAAAAATGCGGGCAACGATCCGCTCCTTTTCCGTATCGTAATCATTATAAATAAAACAATCCGGACGATGTTTCAGAAACAGTTCCATACACCCCTGCTGATGGCACCATGCCCGGGTTTCCGTCAGAGGTTCGTACTTCCCGGCGAGATCAAGCAGGCCGATCTCCGCCGTTTCCCCGCGTGCCGGCAAACGGTCAATCTGGGGAATTTTCATGACAAGATGCCGGGAAATGTCACCATTCCACGGATTGCGGTCGTAATAACCGAAAAAATAGTGTCCGTCCCCGGGGGAAAGTTTTCTCCAGCGGTGCACCGGATCAATCTGCTCTCTCATATCTGCCTCCTCTGTTATTCGTATAAGCAGTTTCAATGAAATTCAGGTGGATTCCCGAACCACCAGACGGCACGGAATGGAAACGAATGCATGATGATCCGGATTTTCCAGTGTCGCAAACAGTTCGGAAATGAGTGCGTCCGTAATTTTCTGCCGGGGCTGTTCGACCGTGGTCAGCGACGGGGTCAGATAAGCACCGGAGGAAATGTTGTCGAATCCCGCCAATGCAATTTTTTCCGGGATGGGATACCCAGCCAGCGTAATGGCACGACTGGCGGCAAGAGCGAGTTCATCGTTGTGGGCGAATACGGCATCCGTCTCCGGATGGCGCTTCAAAAACCGTTCCACTGCACGGAATCCGGCATCCATGAAATTGGATGCCGGGGAAGCATTCAGCGGAATGAACAGTCGTGGAAGCCCTGCTTCGGCAAGCGCATCGGAATAAGCCCTGGAACGCGGTTCTTCCTCGAAATCAGTTCCAAGATATGCAATTCTGCGACGCCCTCGCGCAATCAGGAAACGGACCAGTTCCAATGCCGCCCGGTAACGGTCCGGAAGAATCTGGCTGACTCCGGCCTGAAGCTCCCGGTTTCCGCCATAAAGCACAAGGGCAATGCCCTCTTCTCTGAGTGAAGCCAGCTCCTCCGCATTGTATGCCAGGGCGATAACACCCGCGACACGCATCCGTCTCAGGTTCTCCATGGCGCGACGACGTTCCTCCGGAGTTTCCGCCGGAGCCAGATAAAGCATATATCCACGGGGCTGAAGCTGTCTTTGAATCTCCTGAAACAGTTCGGCATAAAAAAGATTCGTCAACCGGGGAAAGACCGCGCCGATGACACTGATGCGCTTTCTGCGCAGCATCTGCCCGGCAAGATTCGGACGATACCCCGCCTCTTCCGCCAGCTTCCTCACAGACTCCCGCAATACCGGCGAAATCCGTTCCGAACCTTTCAACGCCATCGAAACAGCGGCCTGCGTAATATTCAGCGCTTTTGCAATCTCTTTTTGCGTCATCCCGGAACTCCAGCATTTTTGCTTATACGTATTAACTATATTGCGGAAAAGCGGCTTCGTCAAGCGGGGAAAATAGAAATTTCAGGAAAAAGTAAAAAATCCGCAGACCGGAAACCGGCTTGCTGGAACAAAGAGAAAAATGCCGTTCAAATCTCTTCGATTTTAAAAGGGATCCGTCTGATTTTTCCGGAGATCTCCACGATGCCGCAGTGATATCCGGGCTCTTCGATCATCCGGCGGATGATGGCGGCAGCGGAGCGGATGAATTCCGTGTAATCGGCACGGATCATGATGAGTCCTGGAGTAAAATCGCTGTCTCCCAGGACCTGAATATCCTTTCCCGGAGAGAAACCGAGCTCCTTCAGAGCCCGGAGAAAAAGTTCCAGATGCCCGAAATCATCCGCAATGAAGGCATCGGGAGTGAAAACGTTCAGGACATCCTGAATATGATATTTCCAGTTTTTCACGATTTCATCATCGGTATGTTTGAGAGGATGCCCGTTTGAAATGTGAACATGAATTCCATAAAGACGCCCCTGTTCCGTCGCTGCATTGAGAAGACGGCGGACATACTCGACCTCCGGATTTCCACCGAACATGCAGATTTTTTTACAACCGATCCGATAAGCGGCATCAATATAGGCCGCGCCGCGCTCCTCGGTCCGCTCCCGAATCAGGTCGTACTGCAAACCGGGAACATCCCCATGGACAAAATCCCCGAAGAAAAGAACCGGATATTCCCTGTTTTTGATCTGTTCGATTTCCTCCTGCAAAACCGTACAGGCGTTGATAATCAGACAGTCCGGACGCTCCATATCAATCTGATGAAGCTCATAACGCAGCGAAGGAATCAGATAGGGTCCGCTGGGAATGGAGCGTATCTGGACGTGAAATCCCTGATACGGCATTATATTTTCCGAAAGACCGAAGGCCCGTCCCAGATAATTCATGTCATAGGGACCGCGTGTTTCACTCAGAAGAATCAGTTTTTTCATCCCCGGAAGAACGCCGTCGACATTGACAAAAACTCCGATCCGGGACCGGGAAACCAGCAGTCTGCGCTCCATCAGCATCTTGAATGCCGATTTGATCACCTGTGTGCTCACATGAAAGGAGTCCGCCAGTTCCCGGATACTGGGCAGGCGCGACCCCGGAGGAAATACCCCAGAACAAATTCCCTGTTCAATTTCCGCGGCGACCTGATCGGATTGTGTCTCATATTTGATCTTCATAAAAGTCTGTTTCCTTTCTCTGAGCGGTCATTTCTGTCGGGTTCCGGCATTTCAATCGCCGGCTTTCCAGGTCCACATGCCTTCCGGCCAGCCGGTACCGCCGGAAATTTTGCTGATTGTACGCAGGGGCTCGTAAGAGGTAATATGCCCGTCCACAAAAAGATACCCGAATTTCCCTTGATGGGAACGGGAATAGATAACCGAATCCATCTGCTGATCAACGTAATCAATGGAACTGCCGGAACCGTTTCCAAGGTAATTGACATCGCTCGGGCGTTCCGTAAACATGAATGTCCCGGAGGGCTGGGAAACTTTCGTTATTTTCAGAGACCAGTCCGTATAAGCAATCCCGCGGACCTGCGACGGACTTCCCGGAGGCTGATCCCCTGGATTTCCGTACGCCGCACTGACAATGGAATAGGATCGTTTGTCCTCGTTCGGCTGCGGGTGCGAAGGACAACGATAAAGTTTGGACCGCTTGTCGGCGGGACATCCTTCCTTTTCCGCATCCTCCCAGGTCAGACTGCGTCCGTCATACTTCCCCACCCCCAGAAGATCGTCCCACGAAATCTGCCGCGCTCCTGAGCCGGACATGGAATAGGGAAAATGATCCGCATTGTCTCCGGTATAATTGATGGTTGCCGTGCCGATCTGTTTCAGATTGGCTGTACAGGAAATCTGCCGTCCCCGTTCCCGCGCACTGTTCAACGCCGGCAGAAGAAGCCCAGCCAGGATCGCAATAATGGCAATGACCACAAGGAGCTCTATAAGTGTAAAACGGTACGATTTTCCTGCTCCGCTCCCTGAAAAAACGCTTTTCCCGAATGATGCCCGATGTTTCATGATTTTTCATTCCCCTGTTTCATCTGTTTGTCTGATCCGGTCCTCCCGCAGATCTTTCTCCAGGACCAGATCCTGTCTGATTATATTTTTATCTGTAGTTCTTTACATTATATCACAGAATATCCCATATGCCAACCCCTGATTTGCGGAAAGAAGGAAAATTTCCGGAAAAACTGTTCTCCGGTTGCTTTTCTTCCGGAAAAGAAGTACATTTTGCAATTGCCGGAACCATCGGAAAAAACAACCAAGGGGAGAGGAATGACAGTTTTTCTTCAGCTTATTGCACTGCTGCAGTATTTTCTGCCGGGATATCTGTTTCTGTGCGTTCTGAACCTGCGGAGAAATCTTCTGCGAACGATTCTGCTCTCATTCGCCCTGAGCGGACTGTTCAATTACATGTTTGTTCTTCTGCTGTATCCGCCGGGTCTCTTCACGCGGGGGAGTGTTCTGCTTCTGGTCCTTGCGGAACTGATTCTGCTGTTTTTCGCAAAGGGCAGACTGACGGGTTCGACCTTTTCCTTTACCGCACTCGACGAGTTTTTTCTCCTGCTGCCGCAACCGGAACGGCGGTTTTCACTCTGTTTTTTCTGGCTTGCCGTTGTTACCGCGGCGATTCAGGCGGCTGCCGCACTGCGCGGGTTCGGCCAGATTTTTTCCTCCTGGGATTCGGTTCTCTCCTGGAACCAGTGGGCAGTCGGATGGTTCTCCGGAACGATTGGAAATCAGCGGACATTCGGGTATCCCCAGCTGATTCCCTGCAGCTGGGCAATGACGTATCAGATTCTCGGGGAAGTGCTGAATTTTGTGCCGAAAGGCACGTCTCTGCTCTGTCCGCTGTTCGTTTCGCTGATGCTGTTTGATCTGGCATTCACGCTGAAACGTCCCGGACTGTTCTGCGCCGTTGCTTTGAATGCATGGTTCACGCGCAACATTGATCCTCTGGCAGCGGGAGCGGAAGCGGATCTTGTGGCGTCATTCTATACGTTTTCCGCGTTTTATCTGCTGTTCCTGGCGCGGAAAACAGAAAAAAATTCGAATCTCCTTCTTGCCGCGCTTACGGCGATCGCCGCAGGATGCGCCAAGCAGTCGGGACTCACCGTGCTGTTTCTGTTTCCTGTTCTTGTGCATTCGTTCGGGCTGCTCCGCGGTCGGGAACTGTTCCGGAAAACCGCATTCTATTTTCTGCTTGCGTTTCTGTTCGCCGGACCGTACTACCTTTATTTCGCGTTCCGGACTTCGCAGGGCACAGACAAAGGCATCTATACACACGTCACGCATGACATTTACGGCGAAAGGGGACGGGGAGAACTCTTCACGGCAGCCTCCAAACAGTTTTTCTGCAAGCTCCAGCTCGGAATGAACAGCGGGGTGCCCACGCCGAAACGTGCGAACGTCCGGTTTGACGGCGGAGTCCTGAGCGGAATCATCCATTTCTACGGATGGCAATTCTGTCCTGCGCTGGCAATTCTGATTCTGAATGTACTGTGTCTCCGCGAGCTGAAACGCTTTCCATGCTGGCGGGGGGTTGTCTGGTGGATCGTGCTTCCCTATTTTCTTGTCTGGAGCCTTCTGTTCTGTTACGATCTGCGCAATCTGATGCCGTTTCTCCCGTTGTTTTCCGCGGGACTTTCCCTCGGTTTCCTGTCGATGCTGGAACAGAGATGGTTCCGCCGTCTTCTGCTGATTCCGCCAGTGCTTCTGCTGGCGGCACTCTTCCTGATTCCCGGCAGCCGACTCCGGGAATATCATGATTCTCTGCGGCTCGGAATCGGAAACGCACGGTTGAACCGGACTCTGCTTCCCTGTTTGAAACAGCCGGGACAGATCGCCACAGACTATCAGTTTCTCAGCCATCTGCCCGGCGGGGAAGGGAAACTCTTTTTCGTGGAATATTCCATGCCGGATCCGGGAACCGGACATGCGGAAGCGTTCCGGAATCCGGAGGTCCGCTGGCTGCTGATCCCGCGTTATGCGGCGGAAGAATGGAAACAGGATATCAGAAAACGCTTGAAAAATCAGGAAATCAAGCTAATATTCTCCGCTCACGGTTACACTCTTTATCGGAAAACAGGTGACAGATGAATTCATTTCAGGCAGCAGTGCTGATTCCGGCGTACAATCCGGAAAAACTTCTGTGCGGACTCGTGCGGGAACTTTCCCGTATGGGTTTTCAGCGGATCGTTGTTGTCAACGACGGCAGCGGTGAAGCATCCGCAGAGGTATTCCGCCGCCTGAAATCGGACGGACTCTGCACCGTGATTTCCCATGCGGTCAACACGGGCAAGGGCGCGGCACTGAAACTCGGGCTGGACTATCTCTATTCCAACCATCCGGAATGCCGGAGCATTATCACGGCGGATGCCGACGGGCAGCACTCTCCTGAGGATATCCGCCGCCTGGCGGAGGAAGCGGAACACCATCCGGACTCCCTGATCCTCGGCGTGCGCAGTTTTGACCGGGAAAACGTTCCTTTCCGAAGCATGATCGGAAACAAGACGACGCGCCTGCTGATGCGTCTTTTTCTCGGACTCGCCGTTTCCGATACGCAGACGGGTCTGCGGGCAATTCCGCGCAGACTGGTTCCCGATCTGCTCAAGATCGCTTCGAACCGCTACGAATTCGAACTGGAAATGCTGATTCTCTGCCGGCGTGCCGGAATTCCTCTGCGCGAAGTGGGAATCCGAACCATCTACATCGACGGCAATTCCGCCTCGCATTTCAATCCGCTGCTGGATTCCTTCAAGATCTATTTCGTGCTGTTCCGCTATATTCTCTCATCCATTGTGACCGCGGTTTTCGACTTCATCATCTTTCTGGCCGTGTTCCCGCTGACAGGGGGAAACATTCTGGTATCGACCTATCTTTCCCGCGGGGCCGCGGTCTGCCTGAACTATGTGCTCGTCAAAAACATGGTGTTCGACTCCCGGCAGAAAATAATACGGACTTTTCCGGTCTATATTCTGCTGGTCTGCATTTCCGGGTTCATCTCCGCCGCAATGGTCACCTACATGCAGGAGTATTTCCATCTTGATCCGCGGATCGGCAAACCGCTCGCGGAACTGTTCCTGTATCTGGCGAACTTCGTGATTCAGCGCGATTTCATCTTTCAGCCGTCGGACACCCGCCCCGCCCCGATCCCGACCGACTGGGACAAATATTACGCATCTCCATACAAAACAGCCGGTTATGCACGACGCATCGTCGGCGGGAAACTTCTGGAGATGCTCCGCCGCTACCAGCCGGTCCGCAATCCCGGGATCGCGGAACTCGGCGGGGGAAACAGCTGCTTCTTTGAAAGCATCGTGAAAAGCAC
>CALXMJ010000399.1 GCA_944389445.1 uncultured Victivallales bacterium
GTGACAATTTTTCTTCGCGGTCTTGAGTCTGTTGGCGAGCGGGACAGTAAAACACCTTGGGAAGCACCTGATCCCATTTGGCTTTCATGTAATCGGCAAAAAGGAAGGGCAGCTGTCCGATATCCGCATTGCCGCTGACCTGCGGCAGATAATCGTTCCAGTCCGCAGTATAAAGATTGTAGCAGACAGAGTATTGCTTCAGGTTTGAGGCGCATTGCGCCTTCTGCGCCGCTGCTTTCGCCTTGCTCAAGGCAGGAAGGAGCATTGATGCAAGGATCGCGATGATCGCAATCACAACCAGAAGCTCGATCAGTGTGAATGAATCCCGTTTTCTCATTTTTTATCCTCCGATTCAGTTTTGTGTTTTGTGGAATCTCTGATGATTAATTCGCCGACAAACGGCTGGAATCCCTCAAGAGGTTTTCCTTTTTCGATTATGCTGAGCAGATTTTCAATATCGGCACAGGCTGTCAGATAATAAGGTTCTGAAATCGTCGTCAGCGGCGGGGCGAAGAAATCCGCGAGGATGTTTCCGAATCCGACAACGGAAAAAACATCCGGCACAAAGAGATGCTTTCTGTTCACACATTGAAGAAGTTCCATAGCAAGACAGTCGGTAACGCAGAACACAGCATCAGGCTTTTCGGCAATGAGTTCCTCAATGGATTTCTCTTCAAAAATCCGGGTGGCAAGTCCTTTGCGGCGCATGCTGTTTTCATATCCCGCCACACGCTGATCTGTAATCGGGTTGGGCTGAGTCAGACAGAAAATGCGCCGATGATTCAGGGAAATCAGATAATCCGCCGCAATTTCCGCGGAACGGATCTGATCAAAATACATAAGGGGCGGACAGGTAATGCCGGAAATGGGAATTCCATACTTGCAGATCCGGGGGCTGACTGCTGCTTTTTCCGCGTCCGTCAATCCAGGCAGAAGAACCCCCGCGACCCGATATTTGACGGCAACCATCAGAGCCTCTGTGAGAGAATCATGGCTGTTCCGCGGGATCAGGGTGATGGAATAACCGTGTTTTGCGGCTGTTTCGGAATAGCCCCGGATCATCGGCATCATGAAATCAAAGAACTCTGCGACGATTGCAATGACTTTGCTTTTCCCGGTGACAACCGACTGCACCAGTTCATTGCGGACATATCCCATTTCTGCAGCAATGTCTTTCACTCTGCGCACAATCTCCGGCGAGATTTTCATGTCCCGCTCATACCGTCCGTTCAGGACAAAGGAAACCGTTGTCCGGCTCACTCCGGCGGCATCGGCTATTTTTTTCATGCTGATCATGAGTCTGCCTCACTTTTAATCTATTAACGCAGGTTAATAAAATTATAGTCGAAATCCTTTTTTTGTCAAGACGGGAAAGAGAAAATTTTCAAAAAAAAATGAAAAGCTCTGACAGGAAGAGATGGAGCATGCCGTTTGACATGGAAAGGAAACGACCGATGCCCATGACGCAGACGGCCGGTCATGCGGTCTTTTCCTCCCCATTTCCAAGCCCGGAGAATTTCAGCGCGGGAAGAGATCCCGGAAGCCTTCGGGAGAAATCGGCTCGCCGTATTCGGAAAATTCAAAGATCTCCGCACATTTGATCTCTTTTCCTTTTTCTCCGTAGATCGTGCAGAGCGTTTCACGCCCAAGGCTGGCGGCAGTTTCGAACCGGCAGCCCCATTGCGCATAGAGCCATTGGCGTTTTTCCTCCCAGGTCATGCCGGAGGCATCGAAATCCTTGAAGCCCTTGTCCCAGGGGAGCCATTCGTAGAACTGCGAGGCGTGGCAGTCCGCCATCCGGAGCTTGGTTTCCAGAACGGAATCAATCTCAACGGCGGCGTCCGCACGGATCGGACGCGGATCACGGAAACGGTCGTAACAGTAGGCAAATACAGGATTTTTCTCCGGTATCGGGGTATCGCCGCAATAAAGCGGCACTTTGATCAGATAGGCGGCAAACAAGACAAGGCGGGCGGTGACACGGTGATCGGCATGGTAGTCGCAGTCGCGGTGCGACAGCACGACGTCCGGCTGGAACTGACGGATGATCCTGACAATCTTCCCCCTGTTTTCCAGCGTGTTTTCAATTTCGCAGTCGTGAAGGTTCAGGACCTGATACTCCGCAAGACCTGCGATCTTCGCCGATGCCTGCGTCTCCGCGTAACGGCGGGCGGCAAGCGCTTCGCGTTCCATGGCGTAGTGGCCGCAGTCCCCGTTGCAGACGGATACGAATTTGACGAGATGCCCCGCTCTCGCAAGTTTGATTGCGGTTCCGCCGAACAGCAGATCGCAGTCGTCCGGATGGGCGCCGAACACAAGATAACGTTTCTGATTCATTCCTTCCAACCTCCATTTCTGTTTTCAGGGAATTTTTTGCATGGAATCAGGATGCGCCGCGGCTCCAGAGAAGGATTGCGCATCCGTTCGTAAACACGTTCCGCGGCAAGGCAGCCGATCCGTTCCGAGTCGAAATCAATCAGCTCCACATCCGGATCGTTCTCCTCCATTTCCATCTGGCGGTCGATCACCACGGAGGGAAGATTCCTTACGGTCGCAAACCGGCGCAGCGGCGAAAAGGGAATATTGACGCAGTAGACAATGCTGTCCACATGACTGTCTTCGATTTTTCGGAAAAGATCCAGGACACTTTTCCCCGGCACGGTCAGATCCTTGTAATGGACGGTGTGATGAAACACGGCAACCTCGGGATGAAGCAGGAGCTTTTCCTGAAACGCGTTTCTCGTCTTGGAAAACGAGGAGAGCAGAAAATCCTCATCCTCGAACTGGAGCATCAGGAAAAGCGGGCGTTTCAAACCGCGGTGCAGAATGGAATCGGCCGCGCGGCGGCCCGCCTCATCATAATCCGCGCAGAACACATCCGCGTCGACCTGATGGTAACAGCCGAGCATTACGATCTGCGCTCCGGTTTTTTCCAGCATCGGCAGATATTTGTCCACCTGAGCGCCGCCGGCGATGATTCCGTCGATCCGGGCGCCGAAAGAGTAGCCGCTGCGCAGAAAATTCTCCCCGGACTGCACCAGAAGCGTCAGACTGTGTTCTTCGGCAAAACGGTGAATTCCGCGATACAGCCTTGCGGAAATCCCGCCCCGGTCGATCAGATGTCCCTTGATGCTGGAAAAGAAGATGAAAAGAATTGTCTGTTTCCCGCAATTCCTGATTCTGGCGCTCCGGCCCTGCACGCGCTCGATCAGCCCGCGCTTCTCCAGCAGGTTCAGGACCTTGTGCAGATTGGAACGCGAGGTCTGAAACTCCCCGCACAGACTCCGGTGCGTCGGAAGTTCGTTCCGGGAGGAATAGACTCCTTCCTGAATCCGCATGGCAAGAAGATCCGCGATTTGTCTGTATTTATTCATTCCGCACGTTCTGAGAGCAAGTCATCCTGTTGAATTTCTTTTAATTTGATCCGGATGGACTCACTTTTCAAACAGGAAACAGAAAAGAAAAAAAGAAAATGAGTGCAAGTCCGCAGAAAAATGCGAGCAACCCGGATCCATAGAATCCAATTCCCGTTATCCGCATGAAATTCCCGGCATGCCGTTTTTCCGGAAATCCCGTGGAGAAAGCCCCGTTTCCGCGCGAAACTTCCGGTTGAAACAGGACAAGGTGCGGTAGCCGCATGCAAGCGCAATTTCTCCGATGGATTGTCTGCTCTGCAGTAAAAGCACTTTTGCATGCGTCAGGCGCAGAGAAGCCGCATACTCGCGCGGAGACGCGTGAAGCGTGCGGAAAAAGAGTTTACGGAAAT
>CALXMJ010000400.1 GCA_944389445.1 uncultured Victivallales bacterium
ATTTGACGTTTTTTGAAGGTGTGCTATAGTTTCTCCCCTTAAAAAATTGACTCCAATTAAGTTGTGATTTGACGTTTTTTGAAGGTGTGCTATAGTCTTCCGATGGTAACCGCAATCACGGAACTTGTTGTGATTTGACGTTTTTTGAAGGTGTGCTATAGTTTCTCCCCTTAAAAAATTGACTCCAATTAAGTTGTGATTTGACGTTTTTTGAAGGTGTGCTATAGTAACATTCAGGTCAACCATAGCTCGAAGCCGGTTGTGATTTGACGTTTTTTGAAGGTGTGCTATAGTCATTGATATCAAAATGCGTTTTACCACAAAGTTGTGATTTGACGTTTTTTGAAGGTGTGCTATAGTATTGGAGCAGATAACTCCTTTACTATCAGCAACTTCAGTAAAAATTTACAGAGTTTTTTTTGCTAAAAAAGCTCCAATTGAAGCGGTGCAGAAGGCGGAGGAACAGTTTTTTTTCCGACAAAAGTTTCTGTATCGCCGAATTGACGGTCTGTTACTTTCAGAACCGTCACGATCCCTTCCGCCGGAATCATCCCTTTAATCCGGTTGATGTGTACAAGAGCATTTTCTCCGGAAGCACAATGGCGGATATAGACGGAAAACTGCATCATCTGAAAGCCGTCTTTGAGTAAATCCCGCCGGAAGCAGGCGGCCGCTTTTCTCTGAGCCTTGGTATTGGTCGGAAGATCGAACATCACGTAAATCCACATCGCCGCATACCTGCTGATAGCTTGATATTCCGCACTCATGTTTTTACAAATTCCGGATACCTGACCACCGTTTCCTCCCGCAGGAAACAGCGAACCAGTGATGCCGATGTATAACTGATGCTGTTCAGCAGAGGACGTTTCTCCGTTCCGGACATGACATCTGCTGTTAAAATCCGGAGCAGTTGCGCTTTTTGATCCTTTCCCAATTCCGGAACGGCAAAAAAATCATGGGAGGAAAAGACCATCTCATCCACAAACGGTCGGAAAGGCTCCATAATATCATCCGCCAGCCCGAAAGAATTGTACTGATTCGAATGGTGAATCCCTGCCACGCAGAGCAGACCTGATCCAGTCAAAGCTCGCGCGACCGCAGCCCGCAAAACTGCATATCCATAATTCAGCGCAGAATTCGGTGGGATTCCATCCCGGGAACGTAAAAAATCCTCATTCCCCGCCAGCTGCTGAAAATAATATCGCGCCGCGACCGCTTCCGCATTGCCGGAATCTCCTGCCTTTACCGATTCGGCTACGATGCGTAATCGCTGATCCGGCAATCCCAGTCGTTTCAAACATTCCGCCTGATTGAGAATCTTGGCTTTGACGGTTTGCTTCCATAACCGGGCTTTTAGTCCAATGGATGCTTGCAGCTGTGCCTCCGTATACCGCTGCGTCAAAGTATTCCCGATAAACGGCAGAAGCATCGCGGAAGGCATATGCGCAGCATTGCAGAAAACTACCGCGATGTTTTCTTCCGCCAATGCGTTCAGACACGCTGCCGTCAGCAAAATCTGTAAAGACTCCAGAACGATAACGCCGATATCCTCCAGCGGAAAGGTCCGTTTTTCCGAAGGTCCTTCCTTTTTGCCGGGATCATATGCAAGCAGAGACCGTTCAATATATAATCTGCCGGGCGATCCGAAAAACAACGTCCGTTTCAACATTTCCCCCCCTCCTTTCCAAAAATTTTATTTTAAGAAATGGATCTCACCATCAATGGAAATGGTAAAATCAATTCCTTCGAAAATCAAATGTCTGGAAAATTCTTTGCTGGTGATTTTTAACAAATTTGCCGGTTCTTTGAAAGAAATTTTTGAAGATTCTTTCACTCCAAGTTTTTCTTTCATTTCTGCCTGCACATCTTTTTTGGCTCTAGCTTCGCAATGATAGCGTAAACTCAATCGCTGGAGATCTTTCTCGATCACAATAATTTTGTATAAGCGTTTATTCAATTCCCTGCGAGGAAGCTTTTTCAGTTCTTCCGGAGAGTTTTCATAAGCTAAAGCCATGGTTCCCGGAGCAATGAACCCGATAAACTCGCCATTTCCCGGCATTTTTTCCGGAGGGATATAGTCTGCTTTCTTATGGGTGTTAGCCCACTCCCAGAGAGACTGCAGTCGGTAGCTGAGGTTACCTTCCGGAGAGCGAAACAGTGCGGCCTTGAAGTTGCCTCCCTTCCCTGTATCTGCATAAATATATCTTTTATATTCCGCATTGGACGGATAAGCTTGTTTCCGGATTTTCAGAGGTTCCTTCAAACGAACAAACGTGCGGACTTTATGAATTAGAGGACCGTTGAATGTATAGTCTTTGGTTCTCATCCGGAAATTCCCCTCATCCATGGCATCCTTGAATGACTTCCCGGAATTCATGCGGGAATGGAGCTGCTCCAGAATAGCTTCTCGAAGCGCAGGATCCACAATCGCTTCCAGAGCAGTCTCCGTGCTGAAATTATTGAAACTCAATTCCGTACGAATCACGCATTTATCCTCGCCGGATTCCGGATCCCGGATGCGTCCGTAATAATGTAGTTCATGGAGTTGTCCGCGAACGGTATCGCCGCCGGCAGTCACCACCCGTCGGATTTCTCCTTCCGGACTTCTGTACGGCGTGACAAGATGTATTTTTTGTCTCGTCTGTTTCGTTTCATTGTGGCGGACATAATGAGCCACGAGAATCTCTTCGGATTTTTTAAATACATCATCGGGGAACGAGGACCACGGATACGCCTCCGGAAGAGAGCGGAACCGCTCTGCATGCGCATTCATCTTTTCCTCATCAATCCGGAATGCCGTGGTGATTTTCTGATAAAAACGTTCGGTCAGAGCCGCAATGCACATGGCATCAATTGCATGGTGTTTGTGGTCCTTGCGGTCCTTCTTTTCATAGAATCCCTGTACACCCCATGCCTTCCTGACCCACTCCGTCACTTTTCCATTTCTGGAGTATGTATTTTTGTAAACGGACTTCAGCAGGAAAACGGCATGACGGGCAATCACCCCGGTATCCACAAGCTGGCGTCTGGAAAAACCTCTCTGGCGCAATTCTTCGTCTGTGATCTTAAACGCCTCCAGTTTTGCCCGCCAGTATTCAAACTCTCTTCTGCATTCCAGCATCTCCACCCGTTTCTGCGGATTGCCCCGGGCGGAGGAACGAAGTTTTTCCAGGCGCGAACGCAGATTTTCCAGCGTATCTTCCCAGCCCGCGGCTTTGATGTTGTCCAGAATGGAGTTGTACTTTTTTTCTTTCCATTCTTTGTCATAATTCGGACACATCGTCGGAAGACCGTTCTTCTTGATATAACGGTTGTAATCCCTGTAACAGAGAGTCAGGTTTTCCATACTGCTGTCACCGCCGCGGGAACGGGGGATGGTATGTTCAATTTCCACAACGTTATCAGGATTCAGCAAGTCCGCCTGATCAATCATTTTCCCCGTATAAAGACAGCGCTTGTTCTGTTCCATCCATAGGGCATAGCGCAGGATCAGTTCATCCGTCGCTTTCCAGCCCTCAGCCTCGATTTCCTCCTTGTATTTTTTCCGCAGATTTTCCTGATTTTTCTGATACTTCGCAACAGCCATGCGCGTATTTTTATCATTCACGGAACGGGCGAGTTCCACATGGATTTCAGTATCCGCATCAATCTTTCCCGTCTTGCGAAGATGATTCACCAGCCGCCGGAGCACATTCAGTGAACGGTAGACCATCGGATTGTAGATCATCCCCAGATTGACAACCGGCAGAATTCCGGAACGGGAATGATCCGGATAATCCGAACGGCTGTTATAGCGATACAGCAGCTCGAAACGGTCCGGCGTCACATGAAATTCATCTTCCAGATACTGCTTCAGCCGATCCGTCTGTGACAGGAACGCGGCATACTCTTTCCCGGATGCCGCAGTCTCGCGTTCGGTGCGCCACTCCGTTTCGATACGGTCAATATCCGCAATGATCCGCTCCGAATTCTTCCGGAAAACCTCTTTTCCCAGGACCTCCGGGAGTTTTGCCAGAAAAACGGCACGGGAGAGAATGTGTCCAGCCTCAAGGAAGGGCATGATCTTCCGGATCGCGCAAAGACTGAAATTCGCATACCCGGATGGAATCCGGATCTTCACAAACTTTTCGGCCTGTTCCGGAGAAAAACCCGCCCGTTCCATGGCGAATTTTTTCAGAAGATCATTGTCATCGAAGAAGGTCAGAGCATCAAAAAGAGTTTGATAATCCATGGTTTTGCGCTTGCCGTCACCGGCGGTGTATTCATGATGCCAGGCAAAGAGATCTTCCGTCTCCAGTATGTTCTGCAGTTGATTCGTGACGGGAGACGATGCAATAGATTTATCCGAGGTATAATTGAATTCCGCCAATATCTTCTTCCAATTTTTGGAATCCAGTTTCCGAACCAGTTTTTCGAATTCAAAACTGGATTTATTAACAAAGAATGCCTCCTGTGCTTTTCTCCGCTCTTCTTCGTTGAGGGGCATTCCGTTTTTCCGGATGCTGTTGAGAAAGGCGAGCATGCGGTAACGTTCAAACAACGGATGGCCGATCAGACAGCGAACGTGTTTTTTCTCCAGAGAACAATGTCCGGCAAGATATTTCTGGGAACGCAGGGGCCGCTGGAAAAAAAGAGCTTTTCTCATGTCCGCCACAAAAGATTCAGGCAGATTCTGGACTTCGCAAATTTTTTCGAATTCCGGCTCATAATGTTCTTTTCGTCCGCAGCGGTTGACTTTGCGGATCTTTTCTGATTTTTGGAACAGTTCATAAAAATACTGTCCGAGAGTGCATTGCTTTTTCCGCAGGATTTCCGTCAGATTACAGATTGCTTCCTTGAAATCGCTCAAGTCATTTTCATTCGACGCGGAAGAAGCATCTTTGCGGGAGCTCTTGAATCCTCGCCGGATAGCCAGATGATAAAATGCCCGTCCCAGTTCCAGAGGCGGCAGTTTTTCTTCGGCCGCTTTCGCACGGAAATAATAGGGATTCGATTCTTTTGTACTGCCGAGCCAGGAGATGAATTCCTTATTTTCAATAGGGAATTTTCCGTTTTTGATCCAGTTCTGCAATTCCGGCATGGTCAGCGGACACATCCGGTTCGCGATCAGCAGTTTCAGCGTATGATATTTTCTCAGGCGGCGACGGAATCTCAATCTCCGTCCCGCTCGCTGGATTCTCCGGTCTGCTGCGGGGGAATGTTCCGCTTCCACCCCTTTTTCCTCCGGAATTCCCTGCTGAAACACAACGGCTCCGGCATCTGTAAAACTCTCCTTTTCAGGCTCCAGGATTGCCCATCCAAGCGAGTTTGTTCCGACATCAAGACCTAAAATCTTACTCATCATCCGCCCCCTTTCTTAAAAAAGACTTGAATTTTTTTTTGATCGTGATAGATTAATATCGTCTTATCACAACAAGGCTATATGCCGAAGGTGATTTCCACCTGTAAGCCCGGTTCGCCGGGCTTTTTTAATGTACAATATTTTCTCTGAAAAAACAACTTGCCGAAACCCGATATGGTCAGAAATTTTACTTATAATTCATTTTTTATGAAAAAAGATTTGAAATTTCTCCTGATAGTGATAAAGTAATATCGTCTTATCACAACAAGGCTATATGCCGAAGGTGATTTCCACCTGTAAGCCCGGTTCGCCGGGCTTTTTTTCTGTGCAATATTTTCCTGAAAAACAATTTGCCAAGTTCAACTTTTACCGGCGGACAATTTGCGCAGGAAATGGATTTCACAAAAGATCATCTCTGTTTTTATTTTCCGACAGCACATTCGCGGCGGGATTGGAGTTTTTTGTGAAATCGGATCAGAAAAAACTGCCGCCGGATTCTTTTCCGAAATCCGGCGGCAGGGCGAAGTCTCTTCCGTCTTACCAGTTGTGAAACGCATCCACATCGTAAAAATCAAGTTTATCAATGTAGGGCGACCAGGAATCAATGGCCGCTGCATCCTCGGCAATCACCTTGAGCGGACCGGTCACTCCACCGCCGCCCCAGCGGTCGAAAACGCGGATCACCAGCGTATTGTCGGCACCGAACTTCACGAGCTTTTCCGGAATCGGATAGTTCCGCTGTGCCGCATAACACTTCGGATTGTTTTCAAAAGTGGTTTCTCCGATTTTTGTTCCGTTCCAGTAAGTCCAGTCGCAGTCGTCGATCGGGCCGCCGACAAGACGGATTGTATGCCCTTTCCAGGATTGGGGAATCTTTACCGTGCAGCGATACCAGGCATACCCATCATACTGGCGTTTCAACGACTTCGGCGTATTTTCCGGATATCGGTAATACGGATTTGTCTGCTGATGCCCCTGATCCTCCCATGCAATACCGAGTTTAACCGGGACAAAGCCGTTCGGATCATTGACCTTTCCCGCGTTTCTGGGATCAAAGCGGATGCCGCAGTTTTCCGGCATGGCTTCTCCGTAGCAGAAGCGGAGCGTGTTATGGCGCGATTTCGCCGCGGTGAAGAGTTTCAGATCTTTGCCGAGTCCGATATTCATGTTGGTGAAAATCGCCGACCAGACGCGCGCCACTTTTTCCGGATTCCAGAGTCCGCCGATCCTATCGGGCGAGAGATTCATCACCACGGTTGTGGTGGCGATCCGGTCGAGTTTGGCGAACAGAGCCGGTTTCGTGGAGACCATCCAGTCCGGAGCGGAAACGAGCACCGGCAGATCGCGGGCGTCGCGGAAATAGAGGTCCGCCTCCGGAATGCCTGCAAACAGCGGATCGTTCTTCGGTACCGATGCACGGAACAGGGATTTTTCTCCGCACTTCAGATTTCCGGGGAGCAGTTCCAGAGGAGCGCCGGGAAGCGCGACTACCGAGACGCTGTCGTCGGACAGAATTTTCTTCAGCGCATCGCGTCTCTTTTCCGGGACCGGGTTCGCTCCGAGAATCAGGACCTGTTCCGAGCGGGCCATCCAGAGCTGTTCCGGGTTCAGTTTCCGATAGTTCATCCCCATGCGTTTGAGCAGTGATTCGCTCTTTTCATCGCCGAGGAATCCGACTCTCTGCGGGCCGACCGGAACAAAACGTTTGCTCATTTCAACCAGCAGATTGTCCACAAGACGTGTCGCCGCAGGATCCTTCAGATACCGGTTCGTCACATCCAGCTGACAGAAGAGAAGGAGTCCATGTTCCTTGCGCAGTTCCATCAGAGAAGCGAACATGAGATTGAATCCGCAGTCCACGATTGTCCGGAAGTTGCCGTAGCTCGGCTTGCGGATCACATTGCCGGAGACGATTCCGCCGTTTCCGCATTTCCATTTGGAACGCGGATAGTGCGGACTGTTCTCCGCCGAGAGCACAAACGCCGGAACCGAATCCGCCGCGCCGCGCCAGTTGCTGAAATCCTCCTCCTTCAATCCGGCGACATACGGACTTTCCGGCAGACGCAGGAACGCATTGCGGTAACTCGGCGACTCAAACACCAGATTCGCCAGATTGCACGCCTTCTGTTCGAAAATCAGGATTTTCAATCCGCTTTCGATCAGTCCCGCTTCCTCCACATGTTTCAGAAGTTCGGGATTGGCGTTTTTCAGAGCGTTTTTGCCGATAATCAGCAGACGGCACTGTTTCACGTCGTCAAGTGTTTTGACCTTGCGGAACGGGAAGCCCGCCTGTTTCAGAAGCATTTCCGTTGCACCCTCGGGATCGTAGAGCCCGGCGGAGACATCGCGGAAGTCCGGACGAACCCGTTTCGGGAAGAACTGAAGCGCAAAGGCATCCTCTTTGATCAGCGCATCGTTTTTCAGCGCCATGAGCCGCAGTTCCGCATCGGTCCGCTTGTAGACCTTCGGAGCGGTGAGTTCGATCGGAAGTTTCAGGATCGCGCCGGGTGCGGCGGTCGCTGTGATTTCACCGTGCTGGACGGCTTGTCCGCCCATCACCAGTTCCCAGCGGTACGTAACTGTCTGATCCGTGGTGCGGTCGTTCACAACGACCACGCTCTTGCGGAATTTCTCGCCGGAAAAGAATGCATGATCCTTGTTTGTGAAATCCTCCGGCATTCCGCCGAGGAAGATCAGCAGAGGCTCAAACGAAGCGCGGATTACATGGTGCAGGCCTTCCGGCTGGGAATAGTCGGTGAGGAGATGT
>CALXMJ010000401.1 GCA_944389445.1 uncultured Victivallales bacterium
CCGAATCATGTTCTCTGCTCCGATGCATCCAAGTTTCCCGCCGCTCTCCGGGCTGTCGAAAAAGATCTCGCCGGCCGTTCGCTTCTCGTGAAAAAGGCCAAGACCATTCCTCTTGAATGCATCGTGCGCGGCTATATCACCGGAAGCGGCTGGAAGTCCTATCAGAAAGACGGAACCGTCTGCGGGCACAAGCTTCGCCCCGGATACCGTCAGGCGGAAAAGCTCGATCAGGCTCTCTTCACCCCCTCCACCAAAGCCGACGAGGGACATGACGAAAACATCTCCGTGGAAGAGGCCGGCAAAATCGTTGGAGAAGCAAAAGCAAAACGGGTGGAAGAACTCGCGCTCCGGCTTTACAACGAAGCTGCGGAACATGCGGAAAAGTGCGGAATCATTCTCGCGGACACAAAATTCGAATTCGGGGAATATGACGGAGAAATCATTGTCATTGATGAAGTCCTGACTCCCGATTCCAGCCGCTTCTGGCCGAAAAGCGATTATAAGGTCGGCGGTTCTCCGGTCAGCCTTGATAAACAGTTCGTGCGCGATTATCTCGAAAGCCTCGACTGGGACAAGACTCCTCCGGCTCCCGCTCTGCCGAATGATATTGTATTCAAAACCAGAGAGAAATATCTGGAAGCACTCAAGGCGATTTCGGGAGAAACTCTTCCCTGAAATCGTCCCGAGCCGGAACGGGGAGCACAACGGATGGACCCGGATCAACTGAAACACAGCGTTGGGATCGTCACTCCCCGTGATTTTGTCATCGAAGAAGGACTCAAGCTGCAATGCGGGCAGCTTCTTGCTCCGATCACGCTCCGCTACGAAGTTTACGGTACGCTTTCCAATGCGGCCGACAATGCCATTCTCCTCGAACATGCCCTTTCCGGAGACGCCCATGTCGCCGGTTATCATTCCATGACGGATGAAAAACCCGGCTGGTGGGAATCCATGGTGGGACCCGGAAAAACGTTCGATACCAATAAGTATTTCATTGTCTGTTCCAATATTATCGGCGGATGTTCCGGCTCCACCGGTCCGAGTTCCATCAATCCGAAAACGGGCAAACGATATGGCATGGATTTCCCGCTCGTGACCATTGCCGATATGGTCCATGCGCAGAAAAAGCTGATGGATCATCTGAAAATCAAGAAGTGGCTCTGCGTTGCAGGAGGCTCCATGGGGGGGATGCAGGTGCTCCGCTGGGCTCTGCTCTATCCGGATTGTCTTGTCAGCGCGATTCCGATTGCGACATCCTCGCGCATCTCGCCGCAGTCGATCGCATTCAACTGGGTCGGCAGGGAAGCGATCATGAGCGACCCGGCATGGAACAACGGAGATTACGACGAACAGCCCGACAAAGGTCTTGCCATCGCCCGGATGCTCGCACATATCACTTACCTGAGCGAAGAGTCCATGCGCCGCAAATTCGGCAGAAAACTTCAGTTTTCCAAAGACTATTCCTTTGATTTCGACAAGGATTTCAGCGTGGAAAGCTATCTGGAACATCAGGGAATGCGGTTCGTGGAGCGCTTCGATGCAAACTCCTATCTCTATATCACGCGCGCCATTGATTATTTCGACGTGACCGACAAGACCGGGGGAGACATGGCGAAAGGTCTCGAAAAAATGAAATGCAAATGTCTCGTGGTCTCCTTCACAAGCGACTGGCTCTTCCCGCCGGAACAATCCCGGGAAATGGTGCGCGGCATGTTGAAAAACGGACTCGATGTTTCCTACTGCAACATCGAATCCAGTTACGGTCACGATGCGTTCCTTCTGGAAGACAACACCCTCGGACGACTCGTTTCCAACTTCCTTTCCAACTTGGAGCCGGATAAAGAATGACCGAAATCAGACTCAATCATGATACCATTCTCTCCCGCAAGGATCTTGAAACAATCGCTTCCATGATCCCCGGAAAATCGCGTATTCTCGACCTCGGTTGCGGTTCCGGACGACTGTTGAAGTTTCTGGCTCAGCTCAAAGAGGCCAAAGTCATGGGCGTTGAAAAGGAACAGGACAAGGTGATCGAATGCACCGGACGAGGAGTTCCCGTCATACAGGCAGATCTCAACGCCGGACTCCCCGATTTCGCGGACAACAGTTATGATTTCGTCATCCTGAGCCAGACTCTTCAGGCTGTGAAACGTCCCGACCTCCTTCTCGATGAAATGTTCCGGGTCGGAAAAACCGGAATTATCAGTTTCCTGAACTTTGGTCACTGCTCCGCACGGAGACAACTTCTCTTCGGCGATATGCCCGAAACAAAAACACTCCCGTGGAAATGGTACGATACTCCCAATATCCACCTCGCAACCATCGCCGACTTCCGCAGACTCTGTAGACAAAAAGCAATCCGCATCCTGCGGGAAATCCCCCTCACTCAGGACGGCGACCCATTCGCTTTCCTCGCCGGAATCTGGCCGAACCTCTTCTCTTCCACCTGCGTGTTTATCCTCGAAAAATGACGCGCGGAAAACTGATTTACATCCTCTCAAGCGCTGCCGGAATCCTCGCTCTGATCCTGCTCTACTTTGTCAATCCAGAAAAAATAGAACTGGAACTCTGCTTCTCCCGCCGCATTTTCCATTTCTATTGCGCCGGATGCGGCGCAACCCGCGCAACTTACGCCCTCCTCCACGGAAATTTCACTGCGGCTTTACGATATAATCCTGTCTATGTTATTATTCTGATCCCCCTGTTCGCATACCTCTGGTTCCTCCTCGGAGTCCAAACTTTTTTCCCGAATCGATTCCGTCTGCCCCTCCCCGGATTCCGCTGGGCCGTGACATTGCTGGTCCTTCTCGTCCTCTATTCCCTGCTTCGGAATCTGCCGTTCGAACTGTTTCAGGGGTGGAAACCGGAATAAGGGGTTCCGCATTGTTTCTGCCGGGGTTTAAGTTGGTGGCTGCTCGCCCCCAACACCCCTCGGCAGGACCACGGGCCCTGCACCCGTCGCAAAAAATTTAATTTTTTGCTCCCATGATTGTTTCGACACCTGTCGACCAGGGGGTCAACCGAAGGTTTTCCCCCTGGACCCCCTCATCCTGTTCGGCGACGCCACGTTGTGCGGCAGAAAAGGAGCAGGGAGTGCAGAGGGCGAACCATACGGTTTGCCCTTTGCCCGGCAGGTGCCGGAAAAGGAGTAAGCCGGAATTTGAAATTCCGGCGCAGGGTGCAGGGCCGT
>CALXMJ010000402.1 GCA_944389445.1 uncultured Victivallales bacterium
AAACTCACCTTTTCTTTCGGAAGAGATCGGGGTGACGCCATAGCGGAGACGAAACGCTTTGCAGAAGTAACTTTCATCCGGAAAGCCGCACCGGAGCGCAATTTCCTTCACGTTGCCGGATTCCAGTTGAAGCATCCGCGCCGCGTTTCCCAGACGCACCTCGCGCAGATAGCGTCCGGGAGAAATTCCATGCACGGCTGCGAACATGCGTGTGAAATGACTGCGGCTGTATCCCGCCGCATCGGCAATATCTTCAACCGTGATCTCCTCCGCATAATGATCCATGCAGAACTTGACGGCATCCAGGACAAACGCAGACTCCGATGCCGCAAAACGCAGAATTTCAATCTCATCGACAAAGGACATCACGAATGAATAAGCAAGCGAAGAAGCATGATACGCACTGCGGATCTTCTTGTTCCGCGCCGTGGAAACAATCTCAAACGCACGTTCCACGGATTTCGACCGTTCCAGCGGCAGTTTCAGCACCGGACCGTATCGGCCGGAGATCTCCTTCCAGATCCGCAGAATCTCGGAACCGCTGAGACTCAGATAAATGAACTTCCATTCGGAGGAATCCTCCGGCAGGCGGTAGCGGTGATCCTGCGGAATCAGGAGACACATGGCATCCCCGGGCCGGAGCCGGAAGAGTCTCCCCTCGAATGCAAGCTCCCCCTCCCCTTCCAGCGTATACTGCCAGATGCAGTAAGGATGCTCTCCGCGCCCCAGCCCGTAATTGTTGTACAGGGCCGGGTGCCGGCGTGTTTCAATCCCGCATCCGGACAGCATCGAATGCAGATGGGTTTCCGCATGCGGAAAATAAAGAGTGGTGCCCTGGATTTCATCCGGAGGGGAAATTGCCATTCTCCGCCTCAGAAGCCGGTCGGGAGATCAACGAAGGCACAGGGAATGCCGAACTTCTCCTCCATGCTTTCCTTTACGGCAAGAACACCGGGAATCTCGCTGCGGTAGTGCCCGAGAGCGACGATGGAAATCCCTGTTTCCAGCGCGTAGTGATAGGACTGATGGCCGAATTCTCCCGTAATCAGACATTCCACGCCTTCCTTTTTCATTTCGCTGAACAGGGAGGGAAAAGCTCCGCCGCCGGAAATAACGCCGATCCGCCTGACCTTCCGTCCGGAGTCACCAATGATGGAAAGATCGCCCTCGCACGGCAGATTCTCATTGAGGAACTCCGCGACATCCTCCACGGATTTCTGGCGTTTCAGAGTTCCGCTGAATCCGATCTTGTATCCGTCGTAGGTTCCGAACGGTTCGATTTTATCCAGACCGAGGATCCGGGCCAGCAGAATGTTGTGTCCGAATTCCGGATTGGCATCGAGCGGAAGATGCGCCGCATACAGGGAAATATTGTTGGAAGCAAGCATGGCGATACGCTCGGCATCGACCCCGGTAATGCGTTTCAGACTCCCGCCCCAGCTCAGCCCGTGATGGACAAAGACAAAGTCGGCATCCGCATCCGCGGCGTCCATGAAGAGTCCGGCACAGGCGTCGACGCCGAACACAGCTTTCGTCACCTCTCTGGAGCCTTCGAACTGGAGGCCGTTGTTGGAGGAATCGGAGGCAAAGGCCTTCAGATTCAGGATTTCATCAAGATAAGCGGTCACTTCGTGGATCGTCGGCATTTTCATTTTCTCCTTTCCGAAATCGTTTCAGCATGATCCGCATCCGCAGTTCGGAGGCGGCTTTTTCCTTCAAAAACTCTTCGAATTCTCCGGGAGTCTTCCCCGCAATCGACTCGATTTCCGGACTGGTGCAACGGAACAGGAACGCCCCGGGATTCGGGAATCCGCACGCACGTACAATCTTCTCCGCAGTGAAATAGCGCTTCCGCTGCCGCGCATTGCGGATCAGCAGATACACAGGCCACGCAAACGCCAGAATCCAGAACGGCCACGACGGCAGCGGTATATAAAATACATTAATCAGCACCTGTACAAGAAGCAGGAGCAGAACAGGGAGAATGAACAGAATCGCGTCCCGGTCCGTCTGAAAACAGTTGCCCATGTAGCGGCGCAGACGGCTGTATGAACCTGCATAGGCGAAATGTTCTTCCAGCATCCGGTCGTGAAGCGGTGCCCGCGCCGCATGGCACAGCTCGTGCGAAAGCAGTTCATCGCGCGTGTAGACAAACCATTTCCGGACCGTCTGGAACCGTTTCCGGATAATGAACACGGGAACGGTATCGGGTTCGTCGTCGGAGAGTGCGCATCCGCCCCAGAGCCAGCCGAGACCGCGGCTCACAAAATACCCGGGGACCCATTGGATGGAAAAGCCGTAGAGAGCCACTGTAGTCAGGGAAGCCTCTTCGATAATCTCGTCGGAAATCCGCTCCTGCTCCGAAATGAAAATATTATGGTAAATTTCGTATGACGTACCCCCGGAAGTCTTCTCCAGGAAATCCAGAAATCTGGAATGCATCGCACGGATACGTCCAACAAACGTTCCGGCATCCTCGTCCGGCTTTAAAAGGAAGCCGAGCGAATCCAGTTCCGCGAGCGCATCCGGATCGCCCTTTTCGGCGGCGGTCAGGAGTTCTTCCGCGGGAAACATGTCCTCATTCATCTCCACTCCATTCGTTTTCCGGAACTGTACAGCCTCAATCCGAAAAAGGCAAGCAGGCAACGCGGCTTTTCTCCGGAAAAAAACGCGTGCCGGAAAAAGGGACGCGTTTCTCAGGAATTCCCGTGGAGGAAAAGATTCTTTCCCGACGGGAACAGCAGTTCGATTTTTCAGTTCCGTCTTCCGAAAATCCGGAGCAGATAGAGGAACAGATTCACAAAATCCAGATAGAGCGACAATGCTCCGAGCACCATCAGCTTGCGGTTCATCTCCGATGTTCCGCCCAGCTGATAATACATAAGCTTGATTTTCTGCGCATCGTATGCGGTCAATCCGACGAAAATCAGGACGCCCGCATAGGTAATCCCCCAGTACAGCGTGCTGTTTGCCCAGAAGATATTCACAAGCGAAGCAATAATCAGCCCGATCAGAGCCATGAACAGAATGGATCCCAGCTTTGTAAGATCGCACTTGGTCACGGACCCGAAGACAGCCATCGCACCGAAAGTGACGGCAGTCGTTGCAAATGCGCTTGTGATCGCCGCAGGAGAATAGACCGCAAAGACAAATCCGAGCGTCACGCCGTTGAGCGCGGCATACGCGGCAAAAAGCGCCGTGGCAAGACTCGCGGACATCTTCTGAATCATTCCGCTGAGCACGAACACCAGTCCGAGTTCAGCAAGAATCAGAATCCACATCAGCGGAGAACCAAACACCATCCTGCTCAGCTTCGGCGTGGTGCCGACCGCCCAGGCGCAGAGCGCACTGAGACCGAGAGCAAATGTCATCCAGTAATACACACCCGTGAGAAACGCGGCGACACCGGTTCTGGAATCCACCGCCTCTCTGACAATTTCGTTTCGATACATGGCAAACTCCCTTCTTCTGTTTTAAAGGTTGAGTACTAATAGTCCCATTTTCCAGAAATGCAAGTTTTTTGACAAAAACGTAATCAATCTGCAAAAACGGTCAGGGTTCCTCCACCGCGGCCTCGGTCTCCGCCGGAGTCATCTCCCGCCAGGCGGCCTTGCCGGTTTCGCGATCCTGCACAAGAATCTCCATCTTCCGTTTCAGCGAAGCCAGTTTCTCCTGACAATAAGAGGCGAGCGCCGCCCCTTCTTCGAACTTTCCGATCATCTCCTCCAGCGGAACGCCGCCCTGCTCCATCGAAGCGACGATCTGCTCCAGCTTCTCCATTGCCTGCTCGAAAGTAAGTTTCTGCGCTTCCGGCTGTTCAGTTTTCTTTTGTTCCGTCATTTTCCGTCACCTTCTTTTCTGTTTTTTCCGCTGATTTCCGGGAGGCGGCCGCGAGGTCTGTCAATGCCAGATTCTCCAGCAGAGTCTTCTGATATTCCTCCAGATACAGATTGCCGAGATGTCCGCCGCGATCGAACCAGGTAACGCGGCCGCTGAGCGTATCGGACAGGAAACGGATGTCATTCTCTCCCAGAATCGGATCATCAATATTGTGAATCACACGGATCGTCTGCGCGTTTTCAAGGAACTCCGCACTGGAACGCAGCCCGGACTCCATCCGCATCGTTTCGATCGTCTTCTCCGGATAGCGCGGCTGAATCAGCTTTTTCACATAATCCATCCCGCTGAAGCGGTCGATTTCCTTGTAGAACGCCGCCCGGTTGAACCAGGAATACGGCGTCTCCACGGTATTTTCCGGAAGCATCTTCCGGCGTGCCGCGGAAAGGATCAGCTCACGCAATGTCAGCCGGAAGGAGAGACCGATCAGAACACCAGCCTGGTCCGGATGCAGATTCAGACGGTACTCCACCGGCGTCGGCGGTTTCGGAAGCTCCGTCTCCCCTTTTTCCTTTGCCTCGGCGACTTTCTCCTCATACTCCTTCTTCTCCATTTCAGGAGTCTTCTGAACGGGAAGCGGCTCGGATGCCGTCATCCGCGGCAGATACTTCATCAAGACCTCATCCGCATTCTTGAAAAGCTCCCCGCGGTTCCAGGATTTGGAAAGCGCGGCATATAAATCGAATTTCATCATCGACTTCAGAAGATCCACCGGCGGATTCAATGCCACATAACGATCCGCATGAAGAGTGTTCTCCTTCTCCTCCATCTCGGCGATCTTCAGCGTATGAAGGCCTCCGAGGGAATAGCCGAACAGGATCAGTTTGAACTCTTTCAAATCCGTGTTTTCCCGGATGTCGCCCAGCATTTTCCCGATCGCGGTACGGACCAGGGCGGCATCCTCCGGAACATATCCGGGCGCGCTGATTCCGGCTGCCTCGGCAAACGCCCAGTTCATGGAACTGCTCATGGCGGCGACTGCGTATCCGTTCCGGTTCAGGAGTTCCGCAAAAGCGCTGATCGTCTTTCCTGTGTAATGGGTTCCCACACCCGGAATAATCACGACCAGAGTCTTTTTTTCGGATTTCTCCCAGAAGCGGTACCGCAGTTTCGGCAGATCATCGGAAAAACGGATGCTGCGCGTGGAAGCCTCCGAGATGAAATCGGTATTCCAGAGCGAGGTTTTGATCCACCAGCTCTGATTGTTCTCCTGCATGGAGAACCAGGCGACACGCAGAGTATCGTTCCGTTCGTTTTCCGATTTATAATAGGAAGAAATGTTCCGTGCTCCGACCGTTTCCGGAACGGAAGCTGGAACATACTCCTCCAACGTCCGGAGAACGGGCTGCCTGTCACGGAAATCGTTGAGCTGCGTATAGCGCAGGGCCAGCATCGACATCTTGAATGTTTCATACACATCCAGACTGCTTTCGGTCAGGGTGTTGTAGGAGTCGTAACTGCGGATCACACGGTTCAGACCGCTGATCGACTGCGCATACGGAATGATAAACTTGATGTCCAGAAGCGAATCGAAGAGCGCTCCCACCTGATCGCGCGGATTCGTCGCCGTGGAAACCGGCAGGACAAACAGGCATCCGGGCCCGATCCCCCACGAGGCAAACGCATGTCCCATATTCTCATGGCGGCGGCGCAGATCGAACCACGCATCCGCGGGATCAAAGAATCCGGCGATGCCGATCGTCGTATTTGTCAGGAAGCGGAGAAACTCCGTCCCGCCGTACTTCCACTTCGCCTGAAGGAAACAGCTGACCATCCGGCCGGGAAACGCAAGATTGTCCGACGCCATGTCGATGCGCCGGATCACCTGCTCCGGCAGAATCGACCCGTACACCCACGAGATAGGACAGACCAGATACTGCATCAGGACATCATTCACGGCAAACATGGAACGGTTGAACGGCTCAATCGGATCATTTCCTCCGAGTTCCTCCGTTACATCCGCCATGGTCCACTCCTGTCCGGCGGGATGGGTCTCGGGAGCGGAAAAGTCGGGCTTGGTCGCACAGGCGGAGAGCAGAAGCATCAGCGCGGCTGCGGACAGAATTGAAATCAACGTTTTTTTCATCAGAATCACCCTGTTTTTCACTGCGGAAGAATTTTTTCCAGAATCTGTTCCGCAATTCGATCTTTGGAATCCAGCGGCAGTACAAATTTCCCGCCCTGCTTTGAAAACAGGATCACGGCATTCGTCTCCGATTCGAAGCCCTCGCCGGGAACTCCGACCCGGTTTGCCGCGATCCAGTCAAGATTTTTCCGTTCCAGCTTGCCGAGCGCATAGTCCTCGACCGAATTGGTCTCCGCGGCAAAACCGACCAGAATCTGATCCTCGCGCTTCGTCCGTCCCAGAGAAAGAAGAACATCTTCCGTCGGTTCCAGTTCCAGAATCATCCGGCCGGTCTTTTTTTTGAGTTTCCGGTCCGCGGCCTTCACGGGACGGTAGTCGGCAACGGCGGCACACATAACGATGCAGTCCGCCATCAACGCTTCCCGCTTCATCGCCTCCGCCATCTCCGCGGCGGTTTCGATTCCGATGAATCCGGCAAGGCCCTCCGGCGGCTTCAGGGCAACAGGCCCCGAAACAAGAACCGTTTCCAGCCCCCGCTTCACAGCGGCGGCGGCAAGCGCGTATCCCATGCGCCCCGTCGAACGGTTCGAAATGAAACGAACCGGATCAATCGCCTCCCGGGTCGGCCCCGCGCTGATGACAATTCTCATTTCGGATCCTCCGGATTGAAAATGGAACGGCGGTAGCGGTGACGGAGGCGGCGGCAGACCGGACACATGAACACGTCAAGCCCGATGAACTCCGACGCATCCTCCGACAAACGGATCACACACTCGTCCCCGACATTCATCGGCGCCGGCAAACGGAAGTTGTCCGCGACGATCTCTCCCGGTCCCCGGTTGATCTTCACCCGGATCACCGAACTTTCCGGCAGAACCAGATGATTCACCAGCTCCGTGCTGTTGCTGAACGCCAGTCCGATCCCGACCCGGAACACACTGTGCGTGATGCTCCGGAAATACGCCGTCGACCCGTGCACCGTCGCCACCCCGGCGCCGTCGCCGACAATCTCATGGGAATAGAGCTCCCCGTCGATCCAGATTTTATAACGGAGCGCCGAGGCGTTGTTCCGGTTGTGGATAAAAATATCGTTCATCGCGTAAAGGACATTCTCCCCGAACCGCCCCTCCAGACGGAACAAACGGGAATGTCTGAGTTTTCCCGCGAAAAAATGTTCGAGCTGTGCGTCGACCGCATGCTTGTGGCACAGCGGAGCCGTTTCGACATCCCGGATCGGATATTTCAGGATCCGGGGATACTCCCGTTCCGCCTCCAGAAGCGTGCCGTCGCCGCCGTAAGCGAGAATCACATCGGCATCGCCCGGCTCGCAGAGAATCACATTCCGGTGTTCCAGTTTCTTTTTCAGTTCGGCGGAATTCCGCCCGATCACAGCCAGCTTCATCGGAGAACCTCCTCTTCCGTATGGAGAATCGACCCCTGTCAGCATTTTTCAGCTCCTTTCGCCACAATCATGTACAGCACTGCGGCGGCGCAGTTTCCAACGTTGATGGAAACCTTCGATCCGAACATCGGCAGAGAAACGAAAGCGTCGCAGAGAGCCAGTGCCTCCTCCGAAACGCCGAGCGCCTCGTTGCCGAACACCAGAGCGATCTTCTCCGGATACTCATACTTCCACGCATCGGCGGCCCCCGGGACGGTCTCCACAGCGATGGCGCAGCAGCCTTCCCGCTTCAGTTCCGCCACAGCCTCCGCCGCAGTCGGAAAAGAGCGGAACGGAACCGTTCTGTCCGCTCCCATCGCCGTCTTCGCCAGCTTCGGATGCGGCGGCGCCGCCGTATAGCCGCAGCAGATCACCTCGGAAGCGCCCACGGCATCCGCGAGCCGGAAAATGTTACCGACATTGTGCGCACTGCGGAGACGGTCCAGAACAATATGAATCTCCGGAATCCGCGACATTGTGTTCAACGCCTTCCCCGTCCGGCGGAATGTCTGCCGGAGCGCCCCCCGTGCTCCGAACGGGGACGCGATGCCCGCTTCAGCGGATGAACCCGTTCCGGCAGGACGAAACACTCCTCTTCCGGCTGAATCGTCGCCGCCTTGATTCCGGCATATTCCTCAATCGCGGGCAGATAATACGCCCCGAACTCACAGACGAATGTAATCGACTTGCCGTGTTTGCCAGCCCGTCCGGTGCGTCCGATCCGGTGGACATAATCCTCCGCCTGTTCGGGCACGTCGTAATTCACCACATGGGAGATGCCGTCAACATGAATTCCGCGGGCGGCGACGTCCGTTGCCACGATCACCTTGCACTGTCCGCTCTTGAAGCGTTCCAGAATCCGGATCCGCTTGTTCTGGGCAATGTCTCCGGAAAGCTGTTCGCAGTCGATTCCATAGGAAACAAGCTGCTCGGCAAGTTCCGCGTTTTTGTGCTTCCAGTTTCCGAAAATAATCATACGTTCGATCTCCTCGTGCTTCAGGAGCCAGAGAAGAACGGGCAGTTTCTGATCGCCGGAAACGGCATAAAAGGTCTGTTCAATCAGATCCGTCACGACATGTTCTGGCTCGGCTTCCACGGAAACGGGATCCACAAGCCAGCGATCCACAAGGCGCAGAATCTCCGGTTCCAGCGTTGCGCTGAAGAGCATGGTCTGGCGTTTGCCCGCGGGCGGCAGTTTCGCGACGATCCGGCGGACATCCGGAATGAAGCCCATATCCAGCATGCGGTCAGCCTCGTCGATCACCAGCACCTCCGTCTCGGAGAGATCCAGGTAGCCGCCCGAAGCGTAATCCAGAATGCGTCCAGGGGTCCCGGCAAGAATATCCACATGGTCGCGGATGGAATCGCGCTGTTCCTTGTAATCCATCCCGCCGAAAATCGCTTTGCAGTAGAGACCGGTGTATTTGCCGAGTTCATTTGCATCCTTTTCGATCTGAAGCGCGAGCTCACGGGTGGGTTCGAGCACCAGCACGCGGCAGGCGCCGGGTTTCCGTTCCGGTTTCGGGTTCCGGAGCAGACGCGTCATGGCGGCGGTCAGGAATGCGGCGGTTTTACCGGTCCCGGTCTGCGCCTTCGCCGCGAGGTCCTTTCCTTCCAGCGCATAGGGAATCGCTTTTTCCTGAATCACGGAACAATACTTGAAGCCGAGCTGCTGAGTTCCGGCGAGAACTTCCGGAGCAAGCGGAAAATCACAGAATCTCTTTTTTCCTTCCACCGGTTCGATATCAATGAGTTCCGGCATCGGAAGCGCTTCCGGAGGAGAGGAGATCTTCTTCTGCGGTTTCGGCTGCGGCGTTTTTTTCGGCTTTGGCGGATTGGTGTTTTTCCGGGAATTCTTCTGCCCCTGTTCTTTCCGGGCGGGTGCGGAATCCAGACGGGTGCGTTCCTTCTGACGGCGGCGCGATGCTTCTTTTCCTTTACGGGAAAGTTCCTTGCGGATGGAGGAATTCACCAGGCTCTTTCTGGATTTGCCGAGCCGGAGAGCACCTTTGACAATGGAGATTAATTTTCTAAACACTTCTGACAATCGATTCGATTTTTTGATGTTTCAGTTTCTGTATTTTTACAAATACAACACGGACCTGACTTTTCTTTCGATCTTTATTCATAAAGTCATTGTAAAAATATACCTTCTCAACCCGGAAACTTCAAGCAGGAAACAAAACAACTTGAAAGGAATCGGAAAACAGCATCAGAACTCCCGCCGGGGATTTTCCCCGGGATGCGCTCTCCCGCGGATTTCTCCGGAACAGTTCATCAAAAATTCCTCTTTTTTCCGTTTGCACTCTTGACAAAAAACAGAAGATGTTTTATAATATAACAAAAATACAAACAAATGCTAAAAGGATAATACAATATGCCACAAGCAGAATCCAGCGTTTCAGAATACATAAGAATCCGGCGTTATGTCCTGACGCTGATCCAGAAGGCAAACGGAAAAGAAGTGCCGCTGCCGTCGATTCTGGAGCTGTCGAATCTGTTTCATGTGAGCCGCCCCACCGTCAGCCGGGCAATGAAGGCGCTGACGGAAGAGGGATATGTCATCGGCAAACGTGGAATCGGTTCCTTTGCCAATCCCGCGAAACGCCCGTATTACCTGAATTCCCAGCCGATCGTCGGCCTGCTGAACAGCGATGGCAGAGTCGTTCATTTTGACAAATACCTCAGCCGCATCTATTCTCATCTGATGATGGAACTGACCGCCCTGCCGGCCATTGTCCACCAGATATCCCTGACGTCCGGCAATCCGGAGACGATGTTTCAGGAAATCAGGAACGAACAGCTGGATGTTCTCGTCTGGCAGGGGATCAATTCCCAGAAAGAAAATGAGGTGCGCAAGCGCCTGATCGACTCCGGTCTGCCCGTGATTTCCAGTGAAAACAACTACTCTCCGGACAGTTTTGCAACGGTTCGCCTGGGACTCCGGGAACTCGGGTACCGGTGCGGCAGACAACTGATCGCGGAAGGCAGGAAAAATCTGGTCTATCTGCCCGCCTCCAACGGCTGGACACGTCCGCTGACCGGAATCCGCAGAGCATACGAGGAAGCGGGAATTCCTCTGAACAAGAACCTCTTTCTGGAAAATGTTCAGACCTGTCTGGAGGATTTTCGCAAACTCCTGTCATTCGGAGTTCCGGTCGATGCGGTGTTCAATGCGCTCTACATCCAGAACGAAGTGACAGACATTCTGCGTGAATTCCACGTCGACCTCCGTAAGCAGTGCCGTCTGATTCAGAGCGATCTCTGCTTTTCCGAATCGGAGGATTTTCATGGATTCTCTTTCGATTTCGCGTTTCAGAGACATGCGAGAAAGGTGGCATTCCTGGCAAAAAAAGCCATCGACGGAGAGCCTCTCCCGGAACAGGGACTCGTCACAGAACTGAATTTAAACATCATAAAATAGGAGAAGACTATGACACATCCGGACACAGACAGTTTTTCAGTTTACAGAAAATTCACATTGATAGAGCTTCTGGTCGTTATTGCAATAATTGCAATTCTTGCTGCGCTTATTCTTCCAGCCCTGAACAAGGCCAGAGAGAAGGCGCAGGAGATCACCTGTTCCAGCAATGTCAAGCAGATCGGAATCGCCCTCCACAATTACACGGGGGACAACAACGGCAATCTCGTCATAACCAATCCCTATCCCCATACGCACCCGGCGTGGTACACACTGCTGTACAACGGCAAGTACTGGCAGAAAAATATCTACTGTCCGACGGCGCTGGCCGCCATGACCGCTCCGAAAAACATCTACGTCTACACCAGTTACGGAGCCAACGCCAATTTTCAGATGGGGTACGGAAAAGACGATCCGACATAAGCAAAGTTGCATAAATTTATATTGTAATATTGAAAAGGTGTGGTATGTTATCTGTAACTCCAACAGAAGAGGAACAGATGAAGACAATTCGTATTCAAATAACGGACCAGGAACGTCAAAG
>CALXMJ010000403.1 GCA_944389445.1 uncultured Victivallales bacterium
TTTTTTCAGCCAGGTTCCGGCAAGTTCCGGCCAGACTGTGACATCGTTCAGTTTCGGATTGTTTTCCGCGAGGCCGACTCCGTGGGGACCGTCTGGGAAAATGTGGACGGCAAACGGAATCTTCTGCTGTTTGAGTGCAAGCGCGTATTCCAGAGAGTTCTCCACAGGGACGGCGGTGTCCTCAGTTGTATGCCAGAGAAATGCCGGAGGGGTATCCGGTCTGACTCGCCGTTCCCAGGAATACTTCAGATATTCTTCTCTCGGGACCTCTTTTCCAAGCAGATTTTCAAACGATCCCAAATGACCTTTGCCCGGCACTCCGGTGATGACCGGATAGCAGAGAATGGCGGCATCGGGACGCGCGGAAACGGCATCGCATTCATCGCCGTTGTCTGCTTTGACTTCATCAAAAACAATGCCTGCGCTGCATGCAAGATGTCCTCCGGCGGAGAATCCGAGAATCGCGATTTTGTCCGGTTTGATTCCCCACTCGGCGGCATGGGCGCGGATGATTTTGATCGCTCTCAGCGCATCCTCCTGCGGAGCCGGATACCGGTATGGCGCAACCCGGTACTGAAGAACAAAGGCGTGGAATCCGAGCGAATTGAAACGTTCCGCAATCGGCGCGCCTTCGTGCGGGGCTCTTCCGCTGTATCCTCCGCCGGGAAGCACGAGTACGCATCCGCGCACCTTGTCGCCGGGGAGCAGATACGGTTCCATGTAAGGCTGAAAATCATCCGCGGGACCGGTCGGAGCGTGTTTCGCTTCGCCCCAGAGCATCATTTTCTTTTCAAGTTTCATTTTCTATTTTTGAAAACCTTTCCTGTTGTCAGATCATGGAAAAGAAAGTGTTGTCGTCGAGTTCGCCGGAGACGAATCCCTTGAAATTGAGGGAGAACTTGAAGTCTTCCGGTTTGATCTGCAGCGCCTCATCGGGTTTGGGTCCGCAGGAGTTGCTGCCGAGCGGGGCGTTTTTCCAGTCAAGATGCAGGACGACTTCGTCGATTTCCTCCAGTTCGTGCGGATGCTTCGCTTTTGCGAGCATTGCGGGCGTATAGTGATGCGCGGAGAAATCGAAGAGCGGATTTCCGGCGGTCAGGAAGCCGCACATTTTCACATCGTAGAAGGCTGCCCGCCGGACTTCGTGGCGATTGCCGTTTTCCTGCGGACGGGTATAGACCGTTTCGAGATCGTCGATCGACATTTTGTAATAGCCGACTTTCTGTGCCTCCCTGGAATCCATGTAAGCCTCTCCGGGACCGCGTCCGAACCACGCGGCGCGGCAGACCGTCTCCGGCAGGGTCATTTCAAACCCGAGACGCGGCAGACAGGGGAGCTCCTTCTCCCCCTTCTGGAATTTGCCGGAGAAATCAAGACGGAACGAACCATCCGGCTGGAAGGTATAGATGTAGTCGCAGAGAATTCCGTGGCGATGGACCGGCGGAGCAAGTCGTGCCGAAACTTTGACCCGCACGTCTCCTTTGCGTCCCGTAATCAGCGAGATGTCTTCCAGACGATGCTGCATCCAGTGATATCCGGCATCCATCCATTCTTTCATGAAGCCCCAGTTTCTGCCTCCGTCGTTGTCGGTCGGAGCGCGCCAGATGTTGAGTTTCGGTCCTTCCATAATCAGGGGAACGCCGTCTTTTTCCCATGCGCAGAGGAGTCCGTCGAGTTTGCTGAACTGGAAGAGACTTCCGTTGGCTTCGATCTGAATGAGCTCTCCATCTTCATCGGCGTTGATCGACCGGACAGGCATTTTCCGGGGGATCGGTTTAGCCGCCTGAACCGGGAGTTCGAGCTGTCCCCATGCGATCTCATGCCCCGCATCCGCCCAGAGGGTGGAACAGCCGAGGAAAAAGGTAATGTTGAGGAAGTATTCCGCACCCGGTTTCGGCGATGCCGGAAGGGTGAACGGAACTTTGACGGTTTCCGTCGCCTGCGGCTTTGTTTTCAGGGGAGGAAGCATTCCGGACTGGATCGTCCTGCCATTCTCCGTGACGTTCCAGGAGATAGAAAGATGTTCCAGCGTGAGAAAATCATAATAGTTTGTGACTTTGATTTCGCCTTTGCTCAGATTTCCGGGCTGCATTCGGACGGGAGCGATGACTTTTTTGTATTCGATCAAGCCGGGGGTCGGGGTCTTGTCGGGGAAGACGAGACCGTCGGCAATGAAATTGCCGTCATGCGGCGTTTCCCCGAAATCGCCGCCGTAGGCGTAGAAGGGAATGCCGTCCTCCGTATAGGTTTTGATGCCGTGGTCGCACCATTCCCAGACGAATCCGCCCTGCATGTTTTTATTGTTGTAGAAGGTCTGCCAGTACGCTTCGAGTCCGCCGGGACCGTTGCCCATCGCGTGAGCGTACTCGCACATGAGGGCCGGATATTTTCCCTTGAATTTCCTGACATGTTCTTCCCATGCCTTCGGATCCGGATACATGCGGCTGATGACATCGGCAGTTTTGAGTTCCTCATCCGGTTCGTAGTGAATGATGCGGGAGGTGTCGATTTTTCGGATTTCCTCGGCCATCTTTTCATTGTTTCTGCCAAAAGAGGCTTCATTCCCGAGTGACCAGCAGAAGATGCAGGCATGATTCTTGAACGACTGAACCATGCGGGTTCCGCGTTCCACAATCGCCTTTTCCCATTCGGGAAGATGGGAGGGATTTTCTTTGCCGTAACCGAATCCGTGAGTTTCGTAATCGGCTTCGGCGAGGACGTAGAGACCATATTCGTCGCAGATGGAGTAGAAGCGCGGATCGTTGGTGTAGTGGGAGGTGCGGATCGCATTGATGTTGTGACGTTTCATGAGAAGGATGTCTTCCAGCATGGCATCGGTGGAGACTGCGCGTCCCAGTTCCGTCTGGAACTCGTGCCGGTTCACTCCGCGGATCATGACCGCTTTGCCGTTGATGAGGAAGTTGCCTTTCTTCAGTTCCACTTTCCGGAATCCGATTTTCAGCGCTGTGACCTGGGTGGTGTTGTCTTTCGCATCCCGAATGGTGAGGACAAGCGTGTAGAGGTTCGGTGTCTCCGCGCTCCATTTGAGCACGTTTCTGACGACGGCGGAAAGTGTCACACTCCCTGTAGAATCCGGCTTCAGCTGAAAGCGGGCGGCTGGCGGAGCATCAAAGAGATCCGCTTCGCCGGAAGATAACGCAACCGGCAGTCCGTTCCCGTCAAGAAGTTCCGCTTCGACGACTCCTTTTGCCGCTTTTACGGAAAAGTTGCGGATTTTGACATCGACTTCCAGGATTCCATTCGTATAATTTTTATCGAGGGAGGGGTGCGCGAAGACATCGTAGATGCAGGTCAGCGGAAGCGCGGAGAGAGAGACTTCACGGAAAATTCCGCTCAGCCACCACATATCCTGATCCTCGAGATAACAGGCATCGGACCATTGGATCACTTGCACGGCGATCCGGTTCGTTCCCACTCCGACATATTCGGAAATATCGAATTCCGAAACAATACGGCTTCCCTTGCTCATGCCGGCGAGGGATCCGTTGATCCAGACATAGAAAAAGGAATCCACACCGCGGAATGTGAGTATGATTCTGCGGCTGTCCCATTCTTCGGGAATTTCAAAATCCCGGACATAGCATCCTGTGGGGTTTTCCGTCGGCACGAACGGCGGATTCAGAGGAAAAGGATACTGCACGTTCGTATAATGCGGATGACCGTAGCTTTCCATCTGCCAGTTGGAGGGAACCACGATATCATCCCAGTCATTGAGATTCGCATCTTCTTCCTGAAAACCTTCCGTTGCGGATTGCGGATTCGGGAAGAAGCCGAATTTCCACACGCCGTTCAGAGTTTTATAAAAAGGGGATTGAGTCTTGTCGCCAGCCGCCGCATCCTGCCGGTCAAGATAGGGAACAAGAAGGGTTCTTGCTTCCAGACGATTGATATTTGTGAGATTCCGGTCTTCCCAGTCGTGTCTCATGGTCATTCCTTATTTTTAGTTGGATTTTCCGCATAAATGTTTTTCTGTTCCGGCTAATATACAGGGAGAGCAGTTATTATCAAGTGAAAATACCGTCGGAAGAGTAAAAAAGCGGACTTTGCGGGATATTTCCCGGAAAAGGGGGGGAAGACAAAAAGGAAAAGCCCCGGAGAATACTCTTCCGGGGCGGGAGAATCCGTTATTTTTCCGGAACGCCTTTTGTGTGGTCGATCGGAATTTTGAGACGGGAGTTCGGCGAGACGAGTTTGCCTGCCAGAATGTCATCTTCCGTGATCCGCGCCATCAGGATGTCGCCGTTTTTGGCGCGTTCATGGTCGTAGATGATAAAGAGGGAGCCGTCGGCGGTTTCCTGTGCGTCGGGATAGGAGACCGAGGTGCGTTCATCAAGCAGAAGGGTATGGGGCCAGGTTTTTCCGTCGTCATCGGAGAGATACGCGGTCATGCGTTCCCGGACGGGCCACTCCTTTTCCCCCGGGACGATTCCGGAAGCGTCGTTGTTGACCAGCAGTATGCGGCCGGAACGGAGACGGACAGCGTACATGCGGGAGTTCGGTCCGAGGATCGTTTTCGAGAGATCGGGTGCGGTCCATGTAGCGCCCCTGTCTCTGGAAATGCTCGTAGCAACGCCTCTGTTCACGCGGATGTAGCATTCGATGGCGCCGTCGTTGTGTTCCACGAAACAGTGTTCGTCGAAACGGGGGCCGCCTTCCACGCGGGATAGGTCAATGCGTCCGCGGGGATGGAATGTTTTGCCGTTGTCTTCGGAGACGACCATGTAACAGCCCTGGACGACACCGAGGGAATCGTTTTTCCGGTAGTCGCCGGTCCAGACGCTGACCGGCAGCGCCCAGGTGCCGTCGGAAAGAACGGTCGGCTTGTCCATCATGATTCCGTTGGCGATGCGGACGGATGGCGTGAAGCGGAATTCCGAGGGGTCCGCTTCGGGATTTTCGAGAATGGAGTACCACACTCCGGCGATGCCGTCGAACCAGTCGCTGGACTGCGACCAGAACCAGTAGAAGCGTCCATCGGGGGCGATCCAGAAAGTGGAATCGAACGCACGGACGTCCGGCGACGGCGGATCCACCACGGCAACCGCGTCGCTCCATGTCTCTCCGTTGTCATCGCTGATGACCATCATCACAAAGTTTTCCGTGAATTCCGTGTGTCCTCCGGCATACCATACGGCGAAAATGCGTCCGGACGGCAGGACTGCGATTCCGGGAATCCCCTGAAAGGTCCTGCTTTCCCGCAGATTGCGTTCCGTCGGTTTCGTTACCGGAACGGGGTCCAGACTCTGATAGGTAAAACTCATTTTTCTTCCTCCTTCGTTGTTGAAGAATATAACTTTTGTCTTATATTATAGCAAAAAAGAGAATCGGACGCAATAGAAAAATAATAGCATTACCATACGGATTATCGCTTTTATGGAAATGAAGGACAAAATTCTGGAGTCTCTCGAATTCATTCAGAAAAAACTGGAACTGAAACGTTTTTTTCTGCCCGATGGCTCAGCGAATATTGATGAAAGCCTGAATCTTCAGCCCTACGACCGTCTTCTGATCGTGCTGGAAGGCGTTAAAAACGAGCAGATGTCCCTCGGCGGGAAACTGCGGACGGTTCGCCTGGAGGCGGGCGACTATTACCTGATCCGGAAACATATCTGGGAACATGCTTCGTTTCATGACCGGCATAAATTTTTCTGCATCATTCCCCGCGGCGGTTATCTGCGGCTTGTTCTCTATCAGATCCGGGGAAATCAGACCCATTCCCCATGGCCGGAGAACGAGTGGGTCCATACCACGCTGCCGGAATCCGTGGAGACCGCCTTCTCTCTTTTGAAATCTCTGGAGAATCCGGACGATCCGCTTTTGACCGCTCCCCTGGTCCGGATGATCGCCCGACTGGCGGAACTGGAGGTCCGGAAAGGGCTTTCCTATTCCGGAAAGTCCGTCATGACCTTTGAGAAACTCCGTAATTTTGTGGAGTTCCACTTTGCAGAGCCGCTCGGACGGGAGGATGTCGCCGGATATTTCCACCTGCATCCATCGTATGTGTCACAGTTGTTCCGGCAGTATGCCGGCCGTTCTCTTCAGGACTACATCACGGCATGCCGCATCGCCCGGGCAAAGGATCTGCTTTCCGGAACGGATGCGCCGGTCAAACAGATTGCGGAGGAGTGCGGATTCGGCGGAGAGGTCTACTTTATCCGCCGTTTCCGGGAAATTGCCGGAGTTTCTCCGGGACGCTATCGACTTGCGAACAGGACACCGCACGGGGACAAGGCTGCATCTCCGGAAGCGCTGCGAGTCACGGATTCTTCCGCCGGAAAGTGAATTCCGGGGAGAGGTCTGTCACGGATCCCTGCGGATCCGCCCGTTTTTTCGTTTTCTTCTTACAGCGCCTTGATCCGGTAGCGGAAGAGCAGGTTGTCGCCGAACCACATCGGGAAATTGGTTCCCCAGACGTTGTTGTAGAGGTTGAAATGAACTCCCCCCTTCAGATCCGGCTTTTTATTGTGGAAGTTCAGGAGGGAAGGCTTGCCCGGCGCGACAAGCGGAGAATCCAGATTGACGAGCAGCGCCTTGTCGTCGATGACAACCTCTTCCACTGCATGAAGGGTTCGCGCACCGCGGCTGACAACATCCGCCGGATCAATGAATTCGTTCATTTTCCGGAACATGTATCTGCTTCTGGATTTCGAGGAAGCAAAGGAACACCATGCCGCATGCGGCAGACGTTCCGGCTGTTTTGCGAACCAGCGGACGCGGATTTCAAGTTCGTTGGAATAGTCCAGAAGCACATATTCAATTTCAACTCTGCGGAATCCGGGAAAAGTGTTTGTGCAGAGGGTCACCCGTGATCCATGTCCCCAGACCGTTTCATGTACATTGGACGAGAATCCCCTGCAGGAGATTTTTTCAATGTCCTTCGGCAGATCCGGTTTTGTAAAATCATGAATTGCCCATGAAACATCCGGCAGACGGAGATACTGTCCGCGGAAACGGTCGTAATCTTCCCTTGTGAAGGTTTCATATTGGAACAGACCGGATTTCTTGAATTCAAACTTGTTCGCCTTCAGATAGATGGATTCGGCGCAGGCACGGTCTGGATCAATTTCGATGCGGAAGAATTTGTTTTCGAAGACCGTGTTTTCCGTAACGCACCGGTCCAGATAGATGGATTCGAACGGACGGATCTTTTTGACCGCCCGGCAAGCCTCCGAGCGTTTGTCGGCGGGGAGGGCATCAATTGCTTTTTTGAGCAGTTTGCGCTTTTCCCTCCAGGAGGAGGCGAACTGTCGCGCTGCGGGTGTTTTAAGTTTTTTCGGAGACCATGCGCGGGGAGCGATGTAATGGGTTTTTTCGTCGAGTCCCCATGTGTGTTCTGCGGCTTCCAGCAGAAGACGGGAGAAGCGGGCCTTTTCCGGAAAATCCTCCTTCCAGGAATTTCGAAGACGGAGAAGTTCTTTGAAATCCGCGACTTTTTTGGGATCGGTTCCGATTCCATGAATCCAGGTGTCGCCGATTTCGGAGGTGACGACCGGATAGCTGTCGATATTTTTGAGGAGTTTTTTTGCAAGATCATTCAGTGTGCCGCTCTGCACTTTGGCATCGGGATAGCGTTTCAGAATCCGTTTGACCGCGGAGGGCAGGTGGGGGCCGACGTTGTCTTCGGTCATTTCAATGACATATTCCGTATCGCCGAGATCAATGACATCGCCGTATTGCGCCTGATAGACCACAAGGATCTCCTTGCCGCCGGAATCCCTCCAGCGGAAGATCGGGGGAACATCGGGCATTGCGGACGCCGGGTTGATGCCGATGTGCAGAAGTTTGATTCCCGCGTCGGCAAGAGGGGCGATGATTGCACGGGTATGTCCCGGGACATCGGTGAGTTTTGCCGCAATCGTCTTCTTGTGGAAGCGCTTGTCCAGTTCTTTGGAAAGGGAGATGCCGTAGCGGAAGAGGGAGTCGTCGGCGAGTTCGCTGTGAGTGGTGAAGGGAAGGGCGTGCCAGACAATGTCGCCGCGTTCGATCGCCTCTTCCAGAAGTCTGCGTTTCTCTTCGTCCGCCCGTTCGAGATATTCGTAGATCAGCCAGGAACCGACTGTCCAGACGTAACGGAATCCTCCGGGAGTGTTTCTGAAGTACGCGGATGTTTTGATTGCCCGTTTGATGAACTTGTTGAAATATTTCTTTTTAACCTTGGCTGCCGTATCCGTGAAGCCGATGTCCAGATGCGTCTTGAAAATAATGTTGATTTTCTTCATGTGCGGTTGTCCGAAACGTTAGATTCCTGTTTTCCCCGGGGGTCCAACTCAAACCGGATTAATGTAATCCGGAAAAAAAATATTTCAAGCGGATATTTTCAGGCATTGACGCATATTGCGGAAAAATTACAGATTTTGTCCATGTTTTTTCATGTGAAAGGGACGCTGTTTTCTTCCTGTTTTTTTCTACGGGGGAGCTTGATTTTCCGGAAAAAAATGATACAATACGTTTCGTCTTCACGGAGACACAGATGAAGTCGATTTCTGTTCCGGATCGGTCTTTATCCGTGAAGCCGCGACTGTTAATGTGTTTTACAAGCCGATGCAAATCGGTGAAGGGGGTATTCAAGGATAACAAATGGAACTTTATCAGGGCCTTACCGTTCTTGCCGTTTTGATTCTTGCCTGCGCATGTGCGAGCAAATTGTCCTCGTGGATCAACATGCCGGTTCTTGTCGTGTTTCTCGGTGTCGGCATGCTTGCCGGATCGGAGGGAATCGGGCAGATTCCCTTTGAAGATCCGCGCATCGCGAACATCATCGGCAGCATTGCGATGGCGTTCATTCTGTTTTCAGGGGGATTTGATACGAAGTGGTCCTCGGTGAAAGGCGTAGTGGGATGCGGCGGGATTCTTTCCAGTATCGGCGTGCTTTTGACGGCATTGTTTGTCGGGCTGTTCACCTGGTTCTTTTTCCGCTGGCAGCTGCCGGGGAGAACCATTCCGCTGTCCTGGTGCCTTCTGCTTGGTTCGATTGTTTCTTCGACCGACGCGGCGGCGGTGTTTTCCATTCTGCGTTCGAAAAGCGTGAGTTTGCGCGGAAAACTGCAGCCGCTTCTGGAATTCGAATCGGGCAGCAACGATCCGATGGCGGCATTCCTGACGATTTTTCTGGTTCCGATCGCCATTGCGGAAACGAAAAGCGGAACCTCAACCGGTTTTTCCGTTTACTGGCAGATTCTTCCGAGCTTTCTGCTGCGCATGTCGCTTGGACTTGTTTTCGGAATTCTGTGGGGGAAGCTGGCCGTCTGGCTTTTCAACAAGATCAATCTGGAATACGACGGTCTTTACTATGTTCTCGGCGTGGCTACCGTGTTTCTTTCTTTCGGCTGTACCGAGCTGTGCCGGGGCAACGGTTTCATGGCGATCTATGTGACCGGCCTGGTCATGGGCAACAGCAAGTTTATCTATCACAACGGACTCGGGCGTTTTCACGATGGCATGGCATGGCTGATGCAGGTGGTGCTGTTCACCATGCTCGGACTGCTGGCGACCCCCAGTCTGGTCTGGGATGCCCGCTACATCGGGCTGGTCGTGGCGGCGTTCCTGATGATTGTCGCGCGTCCGCTAGCGGTATTTCTCTGCATGTTCGGAAGCCGGTTTTCTTACAATGAGCGCCTGCTGGTTTCGTGGGTGGGACTCCGCGGAGGCGCACCCGTCATGCTGGCGACTTTCCCCTGGGTTGCTGGACTTGAGCAGCACATGCTGATGTTCCATATCGTCTTTTTCATCGTTCTGACTTCGGTGGTTCTTCAGGGAATGACGATCATGCCGGTTGCGAAGATGCTCCATCTGGATCTGCCGCTGCGGATTCATCCGCGGGTTCCGCTGGAATTTGAAAACACAGGAAATCTGGATGGAGACACCCGTGAGTTTGAAGTTCTGCCCGGCGCACCGTTTATCGGCAGGACGCTTGCCACGCTCGGACTTCCCGCAGGAGCTCTGGTCCTGCTCATCCGCAGGGGCGGCGGATTCATCGTGCCGCATGGAAATACGGAAATTATGGTCAATGATGCCCTGATGATTCTCGGTTCTCCGGACATCCTCGCCAAGACGGGGAAGGTGCTCGGTGTGCCTTCCGAGGAATAAAACGGCTGTCGGTCGCGCATCCGCGGCAGAGAACGGATGCGATTTAAGATAGAAAAAAAACGAATGTAAGGAGTAAGAGAAAATGGAAGAGTTCTTCCAAAACATCTGGAAGATGATTGTTGAGAGCAATGTGCTCAACATCATCTGGGGTCTGCTGGTTCTTCTGGTCGGCTGGCTTGTTGCTGTTTTTGCATCCGGTCAGGTTGTGAAGCTGGTGGATCGTTTCGCCCTCAGCAAGAAAATCGAAGAATGTCTGCCGCAGGGAGCTGAACTGCAATCCTCGAATCTCAGCAAAATAATCGGACGGATCGTGTACTATCTGATTCTGCTGCTTGCGATTCTCGGCTGTCTGACCGCGATGAATCTGACGCAGGCGGCGGAACCGATCAAGGAGTTCGTCGGCACATTGACCGGATATGCCGCCAATATCATCGGCGCGGCGGTTCTCGCGTTCATTGCGTGGCTTGTCGCCACGATCCTTAAATACGGTGCGACGACCGCGATGCGCATGATGGATTTCGATAAGAAATTCGCCGCGCATGTGGAAACCAAAGAAGGCAAACCTGTCAGCGAGATAGTCGCCGGAGTTGTTTACTGGGTTGTGCTTCTGTTCTTCCTGCCCTCCATTCTGCGTGCGCTGAAGATTTACGGGATCACTGATCCGATTCAGCAGATGTTCACCAAGATTCTGGAGTACATCCCGAATCTGATTGCTGCCGCGGCGATTCTGTTTATCGGTCTGCTGGCGGCGAAAATCGTGCGCAAGGCGATCACCGGATTGATTCAGATCTCCCGGCTGGATGAGCTCGGCAAAAAGGTCGGCGTCTCCAAGGTGTTCGGTGACAAGGGGATTTCCTCGATGGTGGGGATTGTCGCCTATGTGCTGGTTGCGATTCCGGTGATTATTTCCTCGCTGACCGCATTGAGAATCCAGTCGCTTTCGGATTCCGTGGCAGGCTTCTTCAGCAAGCTGCTGAATGCGGCGGGCGATATCCTCGGAGCGGCACTCCTGATCTTTCTTGCGTTCCTGGTCGGCGGATTCGTTTCCGGTATTGTGGCGCAGATTCTGGAGAACTTCGGGTTCAACAAACTGATGGCGACATTGGGCTTCGCTCCCAAGAGCGAGGATAAAGCCTCCCTGCCTTCGGTCGTGGTCGGGAAGATTTCGTTCGTTGCGATCATCTTTTTCGCTTTGATCATGGCGTCCGACATTCTGGATTTCGATGCCTTTTCCGCACTGCTCCGCACATTCCTGGTCTTCGGCGGCAACATCATCATCGGGATCATTGTCCTGCTCGTGGGCATCTATCTTTCCAATCTTGCGGCGGATGCGGTAAAAGGGAAAGGCAGTGATGCGCTTTCCATGATTGTCCGGATCGCCGTGTTGGTCTTTACCGGCGCGATCGCGATCAACAACATGAACATCGGCGGCGCGATTGTGGAAATGGCATTCATGCTTCTGCTTGGTGCGGTCTGTGTCGCTGCTGCTCTTGCCTTCGGTCTCGGCGGACGGGATCTTGCGGCAAAGAAGCTGGAAGAATGGCTCCGCAAGCTGGATAAAAAAGAGTAATCCGGCAGACGTCCCTTCTTCTCCGTTTTGAGCCTTTGGATGTGATTCGAAGGCTCAGACGTTCCGAGGAAAGAGGCGCGCGAGGAGCGAAAACCGCTTTGAATAACGGTTTTTCGCTCCTCGTTTTTTTTAATAAAAAAAGAGACCGCTCTTATCGGCGGTCTCTGAAAAACGGGAATCTGCGGCTTATTTACTTTCAAGCAGCTTGTTGACTCCTGCGAGTTTCACGCAGACGCAGAGGAGTTCAATCGCTTTCTGAAGTTCATCCAGGGTTGGATAAGTCGGTGCGATGCGGATGTTTCTGTCTCTCGGGTCGTGTTTGTAGGGGAAGGTTGCGCCGGCACCAGTGAGGACGACGCCAGCCTTTTTCGCGAGGGCGACGGTCTCTTTTGCGCAGTTGTCCAGAGTATCAATCGCGATGAAATATCCGCCTTTCGGCTTGGTCCAGGTTGCCAGTCCAGTTCCGCCGAGTTCGCGCTGAAGGGTGTTCAGAACGACGTCGAATTTCGGACGGAGCTCCGCCGCAAGTTTTTTCATGTGCGCCCGGACTCCATCCGCATTTTTCAGATAACGGATCGTGCGCAGCTGGTTGAGCTTGTCGGGTCCGATGGTCTGAATGCTCATGTGCTTTTTGATTTCGGTGATGTTCGAGACGCTGGAAGCCTGAAGTGCGACGCCCGCACCGGGAAACGTGATTTTGGAGGTGGAAAAGAAGTAGAACGGACGATCCGGATTTCCCGCTTTTTCACATGCGGTGAAGATATCGGCAACTTTTTCTTCCGAATAGATATGATGGACTCCGTAGGCGTTGTCCCAGAAAATGCGGAAATCGGGAGCCGCCTTCATGGAAGCGAGGCGCTCCACGACCTTGTCACTGTAGCAGATCCCCTGGGGATTGGAATAGAGAGGAACGCACCAGATTCCTTTGACGAGATCATCTTCCGCGGCGAGTTTTTCGACCAGGTCCATGTCGGGACCGTCTTCCAGCATGGGGATGGTGATCATTTCAATTCCGAGATCCTCGCAGATTCCGAAATGTCTGTCATATCCGGGGCTCGGGCAGAGGAATTTGATTTTCGGGAGCTTGCCCCACGGCGTGTGCCCGTGAGTTCCGAAGATATAGAGGCGGACGACGGAATCGTACATCATGTTCAAACTGGAGTTCCCGCCGATGATGAGCTTTTCCTGCGGAATGCCCAGCAGTTCGGAGAAGAGAGCTTTGGCTTCGGGAATGCCGTCGAGAAGACCGTAATTCCGGGCGTCGGTTCCGTCGGCTGTTTTATAATTGTCGAGAGCGTCAAGAACTCCGTTGGAAAGATCCAACTGAGCTCCTGCAGGTCTTCCGCGAGACATGTCGAGTTTCAGGTTCTGTTTTACATACCCGGCATATTCTTCTTCGAGTTTCGCCCGGCATGCCTGCAATTGTTCCTTTGACAAATTGCTGTAATTGACCGCGTTCATGATTCGTTGTCCCATGTTAGTGATTGTTCAGGAATCTTGACAAACTATACTATATCATTTTTTTGCGTTCGATTCAAGCCGGAAACGGAAAAACGGGCGCTTTTTTCGACGGAACAGCCGTCGGGGAAGGTGTTGGGATTCCGGAGAACAGGAAAGACTTTCCGCTCCGAACCGGGTCGGATGGAAAAAGAAAAACGCTCCGGGAATCTGCGGGAGACCGCCGGAGCTGAATGAGCGGAATCCGGCTTACCTGCACGCCCGGACGGCGCGCTTGAACCCTTCGGCGGAACGTTCTATGATCTCCTTCCCGACGCAGAAGGCAAGACGGAAATATCCGGGGCATCCGAATCCGCGTCCGGGAACGGCAAGAATCCGTTCTGCGACGAGTTTTTCGATGAATTTCCCCTCGTCCGCCAGCGGAGAGCGCGGGAAGAAATAGAATGCTCCGCGCGGCATCGTGTATTCAATTCCGGCATCGGAGAGAACTCTGGCCATGGCCTCGCGGCGTTCCCGGTAGATTTCCAGATCCACCTGGCTGTCGACGCAGTGCTTCAGAATCTGCTGCGCGATATTCGGCGCATTGACGAATCCAAGTATTCGAGTGGTCAGAGTAACCGCTTTCAGCAGCTGATCCGCGCACTCCATCGCCGGATTGACCGCAACGTATCCGATTCGCTCTCCGGCAAGGGAAAGATTCTTGGAATAGGACCCGATGACAACGCTGTTCGGATAAACCGAGAAAAGCGACGGGATTTCGACCGAATCGAAGTTGAGGAAGCGGTATGGTTCGTCGGCGATGAGACAGATGTCGCGCCCGTTTTTCTTTGCCGCTTCCAGAAGGCGTGTGCCGAGTTCCTCCAGTTCTTTTCCGGAATAGATCTGTCCGGTCGGATTGTGAGGGGAGTTCAGGATGACGGCGCGGGTTTTCGGTGTGACCGCGGCGATGAGTCCATCAATATCCAGTTCAAAGGTGAAATCGCGGGAGGCGACGGGGATCAGTTTTGCCCCGAAATTCCCGGCGTAGAAGGCGTATTCGACAAAATAAGGGGAGGGACAGATCACTTCGTCGCCTGGCTGGAGAATTGCGCGGAAGAGGGAATTGATTCCGCCCGCGGCACCGCATGACATGATGATATGCGAGCCGGATATGGGGGTTTTCTGTTCCTCGGAAACTTTTTTCGCCACAATCTCCCGGACGTCCGCGAATCCGGCGTTCGGCATGTACCCGAGGGCGAAGGGCTGGTCGGCACGACCGGCGATTTCAAACAGAGCCTCCTTCACTGTCGGGGGCGGGGGAAGATCCGGATTTCCCAAACTGAAATCGCAGACGGCGTCCGCTCCGTATTTTTTCTTCAACTCGATTCCCGCCTCGAACATTTTTCTGATCCAGGAGGAATTTGCCATGTATCCATTGATTTCCGAACTGACAAGACTCATAACTAAAATCCTTATGTATGTTTTTTATTACAATAACGTGTTCTGATGCAAGATTCAAGACCGAAAAGAGGAAAAACAGGTTGCGTTTCCGCCGATTGTGCTTTATATTACGTCCTGAAAATGATTGGAGGGACTTATGCGGATCGCAACTGTCGGAACTGTGGAAATCGGATCGGGAAATCTTGCCGTGCTGGCCGGTCCCTGTGTGGCGGAGTCGCTGGAGCTCTGCCTGGAAGTCGCGGAAAAGATGTCGTCCGTCTGCCGGAGGCTTTCTCTCGGTTATGTGTTCAAGGCCTCGTTTGACAAGGCGAACCGTTCCTCGGGAGCGTCGTTCCGCGGCCCCGGCATCGACAAGGGACTCGAAATTCTTGCAGAAGTGAAGAAACGGCTTCATGTGCCTGTCGTTACGGATGTTCATGAATCATGGCAGGCGGAAATCGCCGCGAAAGTGGTGGATCTGCTTCAGATTCCCGCGTTTCTCTGCCGTCAGACGGATCTGCTTCTTGCTTCCGCGGCGACGGGGCTTCCGGTCAATGTCAAAAAGGGACAGTTCCTTGCGCCGGAGGATATGAAGGGGGTCGTCGGGAAACTGCAGGACGCCGGCTGCCGCGGCATTCTTCTTCCGGAACGGGGGACAACATTCGGTTATCACAATCGGGCTGTGGATTTCCGCGGATTGCAGACCATGCGTGAATTCGGGGTCCCGGTCGTGTTCGACGCAACCCATTCCGTGCAGCTGCCGGGCGGGCTCGGAAATTGTTCCGGCGGACAGCGTCAGTTTATTCCGGCACTTGCCCGTGCCGCGGCGGCTGTGGGAATTGATGCGATTTTCATGGAGGTCCATCCGAATCCGGACAAAGCGCTTTCCGACGGTGCAAACTCGCTTCCTCTGGAGGATGCGGAACAACTTTTGATGAAAGTGAAACAGATTCATGACATTGCGTGAAAAAATTCTTCCCGTCACCACAATTATTTTCGACATCGACGGCGTGCTCACGGACGGGCGGATCGGCTACGGCTGCGGTTCCGATCAGGAAATCAAATTTTTTCATGTGCGCGACGGTCACGCCATCCGTATGGCTCAGCGTGCCGGAATCCGCACCGGCGTTCTCTCCGGGCGCGCATGCGATGCCAACAATGCCCGGATGCGCGACTTGCATATGGATTTCATCTACTCCGGAATCCTCGACAAGCGGGAAGGTATTCTGCGGATTTTCCGGGAAAGAAACCTGAAGCCGGAGGAGTGCATGTACATTGGAGACGATGTCGTGGATGCACGCCCGATGGAACTTTGCGGTTTTTCCGTTGTCGTAGGAGACGGTGTCCCCGAGCTTGACCGCGTGGCGGACTATCGGACAAAACTGCCTGGCGGATGCGGTGCCGTCCGCGAGGCGATTGAACTTTTACTGAAAGAGCAGGGCAAATGGGATTCTTTGATGAAAAAATATTTCGATCTTTGATTTTCGGTGTGTTCCTTCTTGTGTCCGTTACTGTTTGTGCGCAGGGAACCGGCACATCTGCCGCGATGGAGGATTTTGCTCTGCCCGAGTACCGCAAAGGTGGCAAGCTCCAATTCATCCTGTACGGGAAGAGAGCGGAGAATCTCGGTGCGTTCATCCAGCTCCAGAAGCCGATCCTTGACATGGTGAAAAACGATGTCCGGGATGTCACGGAGGTCAAACCGATTCTGAATCAGCCGATGTACCGGTTCGGCGCGAACGCCGGAGAGGTGGTGGAGTTCTGGAAAAAATATCCGCATTCGCAGGCGTTCATCACGTCCGAAAGCGCTGTTTTTGATAAGAACACAAAAATGCTGCGCGGAGATTCCCTTACGGAGCTCCGGTCCCGTGAAATGGATATTCAGGGCGTCGGATTCGATGCGGAATATGAGAAGAAATTTGTTCATATCCGCAGTAAAGTGAAAGTGATCATCCGTCCGGAGGTCCGGAGGCGGGCGGAAAACAAATCGTCGGAAAAAACAACCAAACCGAAAGAGGCAAAATGAAAAAAATTATTCTTATCGCATCCGCATTGTTTCTGCTGGCGCAGGTTCCCGTCTCTGCCCAGCTTTCGCTCTTCAGCACCACGAGGGGAAATCAGGTGAACCGCAAGGACACCCCTACCGTGATCAATTCCGATGCCATGGATATTGATCTCGCCAATAACAAAGCCACCTTCATGGGCAATGTGGTGGTCGACGATCCGGAAATGACGATCACCTGCCGGAAAATGACGATTTTCCTCGTCGACGACAAAAAAAATGAAACGGATGCAAAAGCGAATGCGAGACCGGATGCCTCCGCAAAAAAGCCCGCTTCCGCGAAAGACTCTGCTTCCGCGAAAGACTCTGGTTCCGCGAAAGACTCTGGTTCCGTGAAAGACTCTGCTTCCGTGAAAACGGCTTCCGCGAAAGATTCTCCGGCGGCGGAGGAAGATCCCGTTGCAGGCAAAAAGCTTTCCCGGATTGAGTGCGTGGAGGATGTGGTCATCACCCGCAAGGCTCTGCTTTCCAACGGAGAGGAACAGAAAGCGCTTGCCGGAAAAGCCGTTTACAATTTTGCCGAAGAAACCATCGAGCTTACGGAAAAGCCGGTTGTAATCAAAGGCAAGTCCCGGATTCAGGGAGAGAAGATTACGCTTTATACCGAATCGGAACGCATTACAATCGTCAATGCCACCGCTACGTCGACCGATTTTGATTCCAAGTCCTTGAAGAAATAACCGGGGAGCGGACCATGTCTGAAAATGATGAACTGCTGATGGATGCCCGCGGGCTGAAAAAATCCTATAAGGGAAGAACCGTTGTTTTTGATGTCAACATCAATGTGCGCCGGGGGGAAGTGGTTGGCCTTCTCGGACCGAACGGCGCGGGAAAAACCACCAGCTTCTATATGATTATGGGGCTGATCAAGCCGGATGAAGGAACAATAATTTTCAAAGGAATTGATATTTCCCAGGAGCCGATGTATGTCCGTGCCCGCATGGGAATGGGATATCTGGCGCAGGATCCCTCCATTTTCCGCAAACTCACGGTGGAGGAGAACATCATGGCGATTCTGGAGACTCTGGCGATTTCCCGCAGGGAGCGCAAAGAGCGTCTTGTAAAACTTCTGAACGAGCTGGAGCTTTCGCATCTTGCCAAACAGAAAGCCATGACCCTGAGCGGTGGCGAACGGCGCCGTCTGGAGATCACGCGCGCTCTGGTGACAAATCCCTCTTTTATTCTGCTGGATGAACCGTTCAGCGGAGTCGATCCGATTTCTGTCTATGAAGTGCAGAAGATCATTGAGCAGCTGAAACAGAAAAATCTCGGCATTCTGATTACCGACCATAACGTGCGGGAGACTTTGTCCTGCGTCGACCGGGCCTATCTGATGTGTGAAGGGAAAATCCTTTGCGAAGGCGACCGCGATTATCTTGTAAACAATCCGGAAGCCCGTGCCGTTTATCTCGGAGAAAAATTTGCAATGTAAGAAGTCTTCGGGGAGACTCCGGAGGTACTGGATTTCCTGCCGGAGCGGAAGAGGAGCCGCCGGAACAGCCGGCGGCTTTTTTCTGACCGGGAATCGGTGTCAGTTTCCCGGAATCCGAAAGGATTCCAGTGCGGGCTGAAGCGATTCGCAGTTTTCGAGGTAAAAGGCATCGCGTTCGGCCTGGCGGATCGCAAATGAGGGATCGGACGGGGGCCGGCCCCAATCGCCGCCCTGAAGAGTGCAGCGGGTCTCAAAGATCAGCACGACATCGTGGTCGATTGCCCGGATTTTCCGCATGACTCCGCGCCAGTCGATGAGTCCCTGTCCGATGTACCAGTGACGTTCATCGACGCCGTCGTAATCGGAGAGGTGGAAGGTCCGGATTCGCGGCGAGAGGATTTCGATGATCTGCGGCAGTTCCGCATGGCGCGCCATCGCGTGATTGACATCCATGCAGACGCCGACCTCTTCCGGTCGGAATGCGGATGTGATTTCCAGCAGATCCTCCTCCCGGTTGCCGATGCAGGTGCGCGGAAGGTATTCCACGTTGATGGAAATGCCGAGTTTTGCCGCGAGCGGAAGAAGTTCTTCGATGCTGCGGCAGGCCTGCCGGATGCGGAGTTTCCGTTCGTCGTCGCGGATCGGTTCCAGACTGGCGTGAACCGTCAGGTTCCTGTGGAAGAGATAGGGATGGCTTTCCGCAATCCGCCTGATGTTTTCTATTACGGTTTTCCGGCTGTTTTCGTCCGGCAGTGAGATTTCCCAGTTCTCGGATGGGGCGAAGGGCAGATGAGTGCTTGCGATCCGGATCACGTTTTCATCCAGCATGCGGCGGAAAAGTTCCAGATTGGTTTGCGCATGTTCCGACGTGTTCAGAAAACTCCGGAGGATGACCTCCACATTTTTGAGTTTCGCATTTTGAAAGGCGGAAATCCATTCCTCTTTCAGATTTTCTCCGATGGATGACATGGAAATCGCGTAACGAATCATCTTATCCTCCTTTGTGTATTATGTGAAGAGTATTCAGTTTTCGGGTCTGATCTTCCACCAGGCCGTGGTTTGTGCCGTTTCCGGCTGGATTCGTTCTCCCATTTTCGGAGTCAGCAGAGGGATCTGTTCCTGTTCCGCGAGTGTGCGGACCGTTTCGATGGATTCGTTCCAGGGATGCATGGCGAGGTCGAAGACTCCCCAGTGGATCGGCAGGAGAAGTTTCCCTTTCAGGTCTTTCTGCGCCTGGATGACCTCTTTGGGAAACAGATGGTTGTGCGGCCAGCGTTCGTTCCATGCGTCGATTTCGAGACAGGTCAGATCGAACGGTCCGTACTTTGTTCCGATTTCTTTGAAATGCCTGCCGTAGCCGCCGTCGGCTCCGAAATAGATTTTTTTTCCTCCTCCTTCCAGCAGAAAGGATGCCCAGAGGGTTTTATTGCGGTTCCCGAGCGTTCTGCCGGAGAAGTGACGTCCGGTCAGGGCGGTGATGCGGATGCCTTTGAGTGTGACGGATTCGTTCCAGTTCAGTTCGTGGATGCGTTCGGGAGCGATGCCCCAGCCCCGCAGGATCGCGCCGACCCCGAGCGGCACGACGAATGGAACCTTTGAATTCCGCAGAAAACGAATGGTCGGATATTCCAGATGGTCGTAATGATCGTGTGAGATGAGAATGAAGTCGAGTGTGGGGAGTTCTTTCCGCGGCAGCGGGGAGTCGCAGTAGCGCCGGACAACAAAGGGCAGGGGGGCGGCGTTGCCGAACACCGGATCCGTCAGGAAACGGATCCCGCCGAGTTCGAAAATCAGCGTGGAGTGCCCAAGCCAGGTTACATTGAATTCCGCGGGACGCCCGGAAAAAAAGTTCCGGGTCAGGGGGACGGACGGCAGTTTGCTCTGCGGCGCGTTGGAAGATCCCAGCAGAAAACGGAAAAAGCCCGGTTTCCTTGCCAGTTTTCCGACATTCATTTGAACGGATTCCTGATTATGAAATTGTCCATTCGAATAGTTCGGCAGAGTTTGAAAGCGCAGGGCTTCCGTTTCGTCCGGAAGATCGCCGAATTCCGAATGCAGCGAACACGCCGTCAGAACGGAGAGAATCCCGAGCACGCAGAGAAAAGTGAGTGCGAGCGCAATCATAGTGTTCCGTTTCCTGTTCAAGTGTTTTCTCCTGTTTTCGGATGACATGGCGGCTGCGCATAGGTTTTGCTGTTGAGATGGCGCCGGACCGCGGAAAAGGCCGCTTCCGGCGAGTGGGCCAGAAACGCTTCGGCGATATTCCGGTGTTCTTCACAGAGCTGCTTCAGCTTTTCCCTGCTGTACCAGAGGGCGTCCTGAGGCTGGGTGACCTTGAGGTTGAAAAACTCGCGCAGCGATGCCGTGACCACTCCGAGAATCCGGCATCCGGCAGGCAGAAAAAGGGCGTGATGGAACTGAACTTCCGCCTCGTCCAGCAGACGGGGATTGAGTTCCTCTTCGGATGCCAGACGTTCGAACTTCAGCCGTGCCGCTTCGATGGCGCGCAGATCGGCGTCCGAGGCGTTTTCGACCGCGTCGGCAATGCATCCGAGCTCCAGGGTCCGGCGCAGTTCAAACAGCTCGTTGACGATGTTCGCCTCCGGCAGGCAGATCTTGGAGATCACGCCTTCGATCACTTCCGCCACCCCCGGATTGGCAACCCGGAGACAGCTCCCGCGCCGGGAGACGATCAGCCCCAGCCCCTTCAGATAACAGAACGCTTCCCGGAGAGCGACGCGGGAAACCTTGAACTGCTTTACCATCTCCGATTCAGTCGGCAGCGGATCTCCGCTTTTGAGCCTGTTTTCCCGGATGTATCCGGTAATCTGGCGGACAAGCTGTTCCGTCAGGGTCTGTTTTTTATTTCCTTGCCGCATGACTGCTCCGGTCTCTGTTCAACTGATCCATTGTTTGAGTTTATCGACCGGGAAGCCTCGGCGTTCCGCGTATTCTTCCAGCTGGTCGTCCGCGATTTTCCCGACGGTAAAACAGCGCGCTTCCGGATTCGCCAGCACCAGCGCACAGACCGATGACTGCGGAACCATCATGAAATTTTCCGTCAGAGTCATGCCGCATGCTTCCCGGGCTCCCAGCAGGTCGAGGATTTCCCGTTTCAGCGTATGGTCCGGCAGAGTCGGATAGCCCGGCGCCGGACGGATTCCGCGATACCGGTTCTTCAGCATCTCTTCGATGGAGGGATGCGGTTCGGTTTCATAGCCCCAGAACGTTTCGCGGATTCTTGCATGGACAATCTCCGCCGCCGCTTCCGCAAGACGGTTTGCAAGAGACTTCACCATCAGAGCGGAGTAGTCGTCGCCGTTTTTCGCGAACGCGGCGGCTTCCTCTTCCGCTCCGTGCACGGAAACCGCGAGTGCGCCGACCCAGTCGGGCGTTTCCGAGTGTTCATCGGAGACAAAGTCGGCAAGAGCGGCAAACTCGCTCTCCGCTCCCTGCTGACGGAGGGTCGGGAGCGTTTCCCGAAGAGCTCCATCCTCTCCGAGGACCCGGATCACATCGCCGGAGGAGTGCGCCGGAAAGATCCCGCAGACGCATTCCGCGTGCATCCGGCTTGCGGCGAGGAGCTCTTTGGCTTCGCGGATAAGATCATGGGTACGGCTGTCGCGCGGGGGCATATCCCACGCTTTTGCAAATCCTTCCCAGTCGAGCCACGGAGCCATCTCTTCGACCGTGAGTCGGAAGGCATGGAGCCCGGGGGCGGCGGGCGCTTCGTTTGCAAAGGGATGTCTGACTGCTTTTTTCCGGGCGTCCTCAATCGGAACAAGTTCTTCCCTGCGGTGTCCGGCGGCATCGGTGAGTTCCGCGTATTCGGCACGCAGGTTGTCGAGGAACTGTCCGCGTTTGTCCGGGTTCATCAGTGCGCCGACCACCGGAACCAGAGCGGATGCGTCGCGCGTGTAGATGACCGGCCCCGAGTATGACGGCTGGATTTTCAGCGCCGTATGCAGTTTCGAGGTGGCGGCTCCTCCGACCAGAACCGGAATCCGGAGTCCGCGCCGTTCGAGTTCGGAGACAACATGAATCATCTCTTCCAGCGAAGGTGTGATGAGTCCGCTCAGCCCGATGAAATCGGCATGGTGCTCCTCCGCCGCATCGACGATCGTCCGGCAGGGAACCATGACGCCGAGATCAATCACGTTGCAGTTGTTGCACTGGAGAACCACGGAGACGATGTTTTTTCCAATGTCGTGCACATCTCCCTTTACGGTCGCCAGCACGACCACGGGGGAACGGCCCGCTCCGTCCGCTCCTTTTGCCTGTTCGATCGCGGGCATCAGTTCCGCCACGGAGCGCTTCATCACGCGGGCGCTTTTGACTACCTGCGGCAGGAACATGCGTCCGGAGGAGAAGAGCTCGCCGACTTTCGCCATGCCGTCCATGAGGGGGCCTTCGACGATTTTCATCGGAGAAGACCAGGTGTTCAGCGCTTCCGCCATATCTTCCTGCACATGGGAGTCGTCGCCCTTGACAAGCGAAGCTGAAATGCGTTCGGGCAGCGGCATGTTCCGCCATTCGTCTGCGGCGGCATTCTGCTTTGCCTCCGTTTTCAGCCCCGATGCGATTTCAATGAGTTTTTCCGCCGCCGACGGATCGGTGTTCAGGACGACCGCCTCCGCCGCCGCACGGAGTTCCGGATCCAGATCCTCGTAGACGCCGAGCTGTGCGGCATTGACAATTCCCATCGTCATACCCGCTTCGACGGCGTGTTTCAGAAATACCGTATGAATCGCGCCGCGGACAACATCATTTCCGCGGAAGGAAAAGGATACGTTGCTGACTCCTCCGCTGATTCCGCAGAGGGGCATGTTCTTGTGAAGATACCGTACCGTCTCGATGAAATCGACGGCATAGCTGTCGTGTTCCTTCATCCCGGTTGCGATGGCGAAGATGTTCGGATCGAAGACGATGTCCTCGGGAGCGATTCCGGCTTTGCCGGTCAGCAGTTCATAGGAGCGTTTGCAGACGTCGATTCGACGGGGGAGGGTGTCCGCCTGTCCGTTTTCATCGAACGCCATGACCAGAACAGCCGCCCCGAGGCGGTGGATCTCCTTTGCCTTTTCGAGAAACGCCGCCTCGCCCTCCTTCAGGCTGATGGAGTTGACGATGCTTTTTCCCTGAAGACAGCGCAGCGCCGTTTTGACTACCTCCCAGTTGGAGGAATCCACCATCACCGGCACGCGCGCGATGTCCGGTTCGGAAGCAAGATAGAGAAGAAAACGTTTCATGGCGGCGGGGGAGTCGAGCATGGCGTCGTCCATGTTGACGTCGATAATGGACGCCCCGTTTTCGATCTGATGCCGCGCAACAGCCATCGCTTCCGGCAGATTGCCCGCCTTGATCAGATTCAGAAATTTGCGCGAGCCCGCCACATTGGTGCGTTCTCCGATATTGATGAAATTCATCTCTCTGCCCGCTCGGAACGGGTCGAGTCCGGCAAGACGCAAACACGGCTCCGGAACGGGCGGTACGCGCGGAGCGAGTCCTTCGACCGCTTCGGCTATTTTTGCAATGTGCGCAGGCGTGGTTCCGCAGCAGCCGCCGACAATGTTGATGAGTCCGCTTTCCGCAAATTCCCGGATGATGCTCCCCATCCGTTCCGGAGTCTGGCCGTATTTTCCGAAGACATCCGGCAGTCCGGCGTTCGGGTGGGCGCTGACAAAGCACGGCGCTTTCGCCGCAAGCTCCGCCAGATGGGGACGCATCTCCTCGGCACCGAGCGCGCAGTTGAAGCCGACCGACAGCAGTTCTTCCGTGTGCAGGACGGAGATCAGAAACGCTTCCGCGCTTTGTCCAGCGAGCATGCGTCCGCTGGCGTCGCTGAGGGTGGCGGAGAGCATGACCGGAATCCGTGTGTTCCGGGTTCCCATCGCCTTCTGAATGCCGTAGACGGCTGCTTTGGCGTTGAGGGTATCGAAAATGGTTTCGACGAGAAGAAGATCCGCTCCGCCGTCGATCAGCGCTTCGGCCTGAATCTGATAGGTTCCTGCGAGCTCGTCGAATGTGACGTTCCGTGCGGCGGGATCGTCGACGGAGGGCGACATGGAGGCGGTACGTCCGGTCGGGCCCATGCTTCCGGCGACGAACCGGGGTTTGTCCGGGGTTGCCGCTTCGGCTTCATCGGCGGCTTCCCGCGCGATTTTCGCTCCGGCGTATGCCAGTTCATAAACGCGGTCCTGGAGGCCGTAGTCCGCCTGGGATATTGCGTTGGAATTGAAGGTGTTGGTTTCAATGATGTCCGCTCCCGCGTCGAGATAGGCCTTGTGGACGGCCTTGACCGCGTCGGGACGGGTGATGCAGAGAACGTCGTTGTCGCCTTTGAGGGGCGTGGGATGATTCGCAAATATGCCGCGATTGAAATCAGTGTCGTTCAGTCCCTGAGCCTGGAGCATAGTTCCCATGGCTCCGTCGAGTACGAGAATGCGCTTTTTGAGAAGTTCTCGGATATTTTTACGATTTTTTATCATATTCGGCTGCCTTTTCCGTTGAATAATACGAACAAACTACTATATTCTGTCAAGAGAAATTTTCAATCGGAAAGAAGGGGAAAATTATGACAGAAACAACATCCTTGAAGCTTGAGACATGGAAGAATCTTCCGATCCTCCAGATCCGGAACGATGCCGCCGAAGCAAAAATCGCTCTGCACGGAGCTCATGTGCTCTCCTATCAGCCCGCGGGGGAACGGGAAGTGCTCTGGCTCTCCGAAGAGAGCTGGGCGGAGCCGGGAAAACCGATCCGCGGAGGAATCCCTGTCTGCTGGCCGTGGTTCGGGCCCGCGCAGGAACCGCCCCACGGGGTTGCGCGCATTCACGAATGGACACTCAAGGAAAGCGTTTCCGATCCGGCACGCACGGTGGTGAAATTTGAGACGTTCGCATATGAGAATCTGATCGCGGATGTGACTGTCACTGTGGCGGATAAACTGACCGTGGAGCTGACCACCACGAATCTCGGTCCCGATGAGTTCCGTCTGACGCAGGCGCTTCACTCCTATTTCGGCATTTCCAACATCAGTTCAATCAAAGTGCTGGGTCTTGACGGCGCGGAATACATCGACACGCTGACTTCGACTCGTCACCAGCAGGACGGCCCCATCGATTTCCGTGCGGAAACCGATCGTATTTACGATCATACCGCAGCCGAGTGCGTGATAGACGATCCCGCATACAAGAAAAAAATTCATGTGGCGAAAGAGGGCTCCATGTCAACGGTTGTCTGGAATCCCTGGGTCGCCAAATCCCGCCGTCTGCCCGATTTCGGAGATCGTGAATACAATGGAATGGTCTGCATCGAATCCGCGAACGTCGGCAACGACTTCCGCATTCTGAAGGCCGGAGAGAAACAGACTCTCAGGACAATGATTTCTCTGGTTTGATTCCTTCTTTTCGATAAAAATGGCGTTCGCGGGAAAACCGGAACGCCATTTTTTTTGCCGTTGTTGAGACTTGTTATCGTTTTGCGGGAATTTCCTTTTCCGGCAGATCAAGTTTGATGCGCCAGAAATCAGCAAAGGTTTTCGGGATATCCGTGTTTTCAAGAACGGCGTTGAAACGGTCGGCCCCGGGTCCGAACGCATAAATATCGACTGGTTCCCCGGTGTGGTTCCCGGTCATATAATGGATATGCGGCTTGCGCGGATTCGCTTTGTTCGGAGCGACACAGAGTCCCCCTGTTTCATGATCGGCGGTCACAACGACCAGGGTATCGGGATGTTTCATTGCGAAATCAAGAGCGGCTTTTGCGAGAAAGTCGTTCATGAGAACCCCGTTGACGCTCTGATCCGGATTGTTTCCATGTCCGCCCTTGTCCGGATAATGGCCTTCGACCATGAGGAAAAATCCTTTTGGATTGGCATTGAGTTTTTCGAAGGCGGCGGAGGCAAACCGGGAGAGAAGGGTGGTGTTGTTCCAGTCGGGAATGAATCCGTAAACGGGTACATCGGCGGGAACCTGCTTCAGGGCTTCGGGAGTCGCCGTTTCCCGGTATCCGGCTTTTTGGAGTTCCGCAAGGAGATTGCGGCTGTCGGTTCTGCGGCCGCCTTCTTTTTTCGGAAGAAAAGGCTTCGGATCGGATCCGATGAGAATCATGCTTTTGGCGGCGGAGAGATCTGCTGCGATTTTTTCCGCCTGGTTCCGATGGTCCGCATGGGCGAGGAAGGCGGCTGGAGTTGCTCCGGTGAGGGCATCCGTTGTCATGATGCCGATGCTTCTGCCGGATTCCCGTGCAAGAGCGGCAAAACTTTTCCGGGAGACTTTATCGGGGGTTTTGCCGATCATTCCGTTGTTGGTTTTGTAGCCTCCGGCAAGAGCCGTGCCGCTGGCGGCGGAATCGGTGACTTTGTTGTTCGCCGAAGCCGTCCGGGCGAGTCCGCAGACGGGAAACTGATTGAGCGTGAGCTTTCCCGGGGCTCCATGGGCGTAGAGAGACGCCAGAGTCAAAGCTCCCTGTCCCATGCCGTCGCCGATGAGAAGAATGATGTTGCGCGGAGTTCCGGTCCGCGGAAATGCCGCGAGTTTTGCCGCGTCGACCCGGGGCGGCGCCGGATACGTCCCTTTGATCTCCCACGGCGCATTCGCCGCATGGAGAACAGGAAGAGCGGCGGTCAGCAGAAGCACCGCCGCAGTCCGCGGAATAGTGAATGTGAATTTCATCGTTGTCCTCCCTGATTCAAGACATTGGTTAAATATAAAAGCGAAATATGTTTTTTCAATGACGGCTTCATTGCGTTTTTGTAAATCCTGCCGCGGGGATCGGAACGGAGAATAAAAAAACGGCTCTGTTTTGAAAACGGAGCCGTTTTGGAATATTGAATGCAGGATGCGGTCAGGCGCGCGGCGCACGGTTGAAGGGACGTGCACCGCGGGGACGATCCTCACGGGGACGTGCTTCATTGACAACGAGTCTGCGTCCGCCCTGTTCCTGGCCGTTGAGTGCGGCGATTGCCGCATTGGCCTCGCCGGCATCGGGCATTTCCACGAAACCGAATCCTCTGACTCTGCGTGTTTCGCGATCAATGGCGAGACTCGCGCTTGCGACTGTCCCGTACTGCTCAAAGAGACTTCTGAGTTCATCTTCCGTCATGGCGTACGGCATGTTTCCGACATAAATTTTCATTCTGTA
>CALXMJ010000404.1 GCA_944389445.1 uncultured Victivallales bacterium
ATCAATGCGGCATGCCGCCAGCAGGGCTTCACGTACAGCAAATTCATCAACGGTCTCAAGAAGGCCGGAATTACCCTGAACCGTAAAGTTCTTGCCGACATGGCTGTCAACGACGCGGCAGCGTTTACCGCTTTGCTTGAGAAAGCAAAAGCAGCCTGCTGAACATTCGTCTGACCACGGACACCCGCGCGGGCTCTTTTCCAGAAAGAGTGCCGCGCTTTTTGCTTTTTTCCATGAATGCGTTTTCTCCGGAGCCGGTTTCAAGCGATGCCGTTTCCGGAGAAGATGCAATCAGAAAACATTAACAGAAACAGGATAAAGAATATGGAACTGCTGGAAAAAATTCAAAGCATCGTCGAAGAAGCCCGACAAGCTCTGGCTTCCGCCAAATCCGAATCCGATGTGGAAGCGGTCCGCGCGAAAACCATCGGAAGAAACGGCGCCTTCACCGCTCTCGGCCCCCTCATGGGCAAGATTCCGCCGGAACAGAAACGCGAAGCGGGCAAAGCCTTCAACGATGGAAAGCAGACTCTTCTCGCCATGATCGAAAACGCGAGAGAGGCTCTCGCCGGAGCCGGAAACGCCGATGCCGATCAGCTCGATGTCACCCTCCCCGGACGGAAATGGCACGCGGGAAGAAAGCATCCGATCAGCCAGACCTTCGATGAATGCTGCGCCATCTTCCGCCGCATGGGATTCCTTGCCACCGGCGGACCGGAAATCGAAACGGTCTTCAACAATTTCGATGCGCTCAACGCGCCGCCGGACCATCCGTCGCGCAGTCCGCAGGACACCTTTTTCTTTGAAGACGGACGCCTGATGCGTTCGCATACCTCCCCCGTGCAGATCCGCACGATGCTGGCGCAGAAGCCGCCGGTCCGGATCGTCGCCCCGGGACGCTGCTACCGCCGCGACACCCCCGACGCCACCCACGGAGTCCACTTTCATCAGATCGAAGGTCTTTACATCGACACGGATGTCTCCCTTGCCGATCTGAAAAGCACCCTCATGACCTTTGCCGCGGAATTTTTCGGCGAAAAGATCAGCGTCCGCATGCGCCCGAGCTTCTTCCCGTTCACGGAACCCAGCGTGGAGTGCGACTTCACCTGCGTAATGTGCGGCGGCAAAGGATGCGGCGTCTGCAAAAACACCGGATGGATCGAATGTGCCGGAGCCGGAATGGTCAATCCGAACGTTCTGAAAAATGTCGGCTATGATCCGGAAACCTGCCAGGGATTCGCGTTCGGCATGGGAATCGAGCGCCTGACCATGATCAAGTACCGGATCGGGGACCTCCGCATGTTCTCCGACAACGACATCCGCTTCCTGGCACAGTTCTAATCTATTCTGAAAGGACACGCATCATGAAAGTTTCTCTCAACTGGCTCGCGGATTACGTCACATTAAACGTCGATCCCGTCGAACTTGCAAATATTCTGACCCGCACCGGACTGGAAGTCGAAGAGATTCTCTCCACGGCAACGGTTCCGGAAGGAGTGGTCACGGCAAAGATTCTCTCCCGTGAGAAACATCCGAATTCCGATCATCTTTCCGTCTGCCGGGTCGATCCCGGAAACGGAGAAGTGCTCCAGATCGTCTGCGGAGCGCCGAACTGCGACGCGGGGAACATTGTCCCTCTCGCGACCATCGGAACGGTCTTCAAGGATCCCGAAGGAGGAAAGGATTTCAAAATCGGCAAAGGAAAACTGCGCGGAGTCGAATCGTTCGGCATGATGTGCAGCGCCCGCGAACTCGGGCTCAGCAACGACCACGCCGGACTCCTGATCCTGCCGCCGGAAACCAGACTCGGATTGTCCGTCGCGGAACTGTTCAAGGGGGATACGGTCTACAATCTCGAACTGACGCAGAACCGTCCGGACTGGCTCTCCCACTGGGGAGTCGCACGCGACATCTACGCGCTCTGCGGCGGCGAGCTGAAGTTCCCGTGCACGCAGCTGCCGGAGATCCCACCGACCAGTGAATTCGACGGGCTCGTGCAGGTGACCGCACAGGATCTCTGCCCGAAATACACGGCCAGAGTCATTCGCGGCGTCACGGTGAAGGAGAGCCCCGAATGGATGCAGAAACGTCTCCAGGCAATCGGCATCCGGCCGATCAACAACATCGTCGATATCACAAACTACGTCATGATGGAACTCGGCGTTCCGCTGCACGTTTTCGACCGATCCCTGCTGAAGGACGGCAGAATCATCGTCCGCCGCGCGAACAGCGGCGAGAAGATCACGGCGCTCGACGGCAAAGCATACGATCTGAACAGCGACATGCTCGTCATTGCCGACACGGAAAAGCCGATCGCGATCGCCGGCGTCATGGGCGGCGAATACAGCGGCGTTCTGGATACCACCAGGGAAGTCGTTCTGGAAAGTGCATTCTTCGATAAATCCAGCGTCCGTGCGACCTCCGCCAAGCTCAATCTTTCCAGCGAGGCCTCGCACCGTTACGAACGCGGCGCGGACATCGGCATGGTCGAGAAAGCCAGCGCCAGAGCAGCGCACCTGATTCTGGAACTCGCCGGCGGCACGCTGGTTTCTCCGCTGGTGGAAGTCGCCCTTCCCCCGGTTCCGCAGCCGCGGATTCTCTGCCGCTACGCCAGAATCCGCAGTCTGCTCGGCATGGAGGTCTCCAACCTCGCCATGGCGACGATCTTCTCGAAACTCGGCATGGAGGTGGAGCCGGTCAACGAGGAATCCTGCTATGTGATTCCGCCGACCTACCGCATGGATGTGACCATGGAAGCCGATCTGGCGGAAGAGGTTGCGCGAATCCACGGACTCGACAAACTGCCTGATGTCCCGGTCCGCGCGGTTCGCTGCGCGATGTTCTCGAAGGATACCTTTGCCCCGGTCGCCGCGGTGCGCGATGCGCTTGTCAGCACGGGACTCTACGAATGCGTCTGCCAGAGCATGATCGACGAGAAAAGCGCTCTGCTCGACACCCGTTTCACGAAAGAGGATCTTGTCTGCCCGGTCAATCCGATCAGTCTTGATCTTGCCGTGATGCGCCCCTCCCTGCTGGCGGGGATGCTGAACGTCATCCGTCACAACATCGCGCGGAAGAATCTGAATCTGGCGCTTTTTGAAATCGGGCATGTCTTCTGCAAAAATCCGCAGAAATTCCCCGAGGAGCGCGAAGAGGTCATGATCGCCCTGACCGGCCAGCGCCATCCCGAGCGCTTCTCCGGTGAACGGACCGAACTCTATGATTTCTATGACATGAAAGGACTTCTGGAAACCTTCCTGGAGGAACGCGGAAATCCGAATTACACGTTCAAGGCGGCGGAGGATCCCCGGTTTGCCAAAGGCGAATGCGCGGAACTGATCCTCGACGGCAAATCCGCCGGAATCTTCGGCCGCGCCGCAGCGCCTCTGACCAAGGGAATGCGTCTCCAGACCCCGCTCTACCTCTGCGTCATGCAGCTGGACAATCTGCTGACGGCGTCGAAAAGACCGGTCTACTATCAGCCGATCTCCCAGTTTCCCTCCACCACGCGCGACGTGGCGTTCATCGCCCCGGCGGACATGGAGAATGAAACGGTCATCAGCTTCATCAAACGGGCGAAGATGCCGAATCTTGTTGATGTCCAGCTCTTTGACATCTTCACGAATGACAGCATCGGCGCGGGCAGGAAGAGCATGGCGTACTCCCTGACGTTCCGCTGCCAGGAACGCACCCTGACGGATGACGAAGTCAACAAGACCTATGAAAAGATCCGCTCCAAGCTCCAGCACGGACTCGGCGTGGAACTGAGATAAAAGGCGGCGGCCATGGCCCGGGGAAAGGGATTTGTCACAACCATGAATCTGTGCCTGCCCGGGCTCGGCCAGCTTTTTGCCGGAAGATGGGTGCTGGGAACGATGATTCTGCTGTTCTCGGTTCTCTTTTTTCTGGCGGGAGCGTATTTCGCGCTTGCTCCGCTGTTCCGGACGGTGGAAAATCTGCTGACGAATCCGTCCGGAACAATTGAAGTGAAATTTGAACCGATCAAAATCGCCGTCTGCTTCGGTGTTGTCATCATCCTGTGGTTTTTCAGCATTGTGGAAGGGCTCTGCAACCGCGGGAAAAAGGAGGAGGAAAAGAAAAATGAGTGAAGAAACATCCGCCGCACGCAATCTGCTGCCGACCATCGCTATCGTAGGCCGTCCCAACGTGGGGAAGTCCTCCCTGTTCAACTCGATTTTGAAGAAGCGGCAGGCGATCGTCCATTTTGACAGCGGGGTCACCCGCGACCGGGTCTCCTCGACCGGAGTCATCGGCGGACGCCGCTTCCGCCTGATCGATACCGGCGGACTCGGAATGGGAAAAGGCGAAAAACGCGGCGTCGATTTCTGGGATCAATCCATTGAAAAACAGGTGGAAGTGGCGATTGCAGACGCTGATGTCATTCTGTTCGTCGTCGATGTCACCGCCGGACTCACGGCTCTGGACCAGGAGGCGGCAATCCGCCTGAGAGCCACCGGAAAAGAGATCATCCTCGTCATCAACAAAGTCGACGGCGATGTGCCGACACCCCACATCGGAGAATTCGACCGACTCGGCTTCAAGCAGGTTTTCGAAGTCTCCTCCCTGCACCGCCGCGGCATTGCGCAGATGATGGAAAGAGCGCTGAAGGACTTCGAAGCCGTTGCGCCGGGACAGGAACTGCCGCGTTTGAAAATCGCCGTCATGGGACGCCCGAATGTCGGGAAATCCTCTCTGGTCAACAAGCTTCTCGGCGAGGAACGGGTCATCGTCAGCGATGTGGCGGGGACAACGCGCGACGCCATCGACGTCGAATTCACGCTCGACTGCGGCGACGGGGAAAAAGTCCCGGCTCTTCTCGTCGACACCGCCGGGCTCCGGAAAAAATCCAAAATCGACGGCGCCGTTGAACGTTACAGCATGATGCGGGCGGAAGAAACACTCGAAAACTGCGACATGGTTCTCCTTGTCGTCGAATCTTCCATGAACGGCGTCACCGCGCAGGACAAAACCATTGCGGCAATGATCCAGAAGTCCGGAAAGCCCTGCATTATCGTCTCCAACAAATGGGACACCTGCTCCGGAAAGAAGCAGAAGGATGTCCTGGCGGAAATCCGTTACACGCTACCGTTCATGGCGTATGCGCCGGTCGTATTCCTCTGCGCCATCAGCGGTTACAACTTCAAGGAACTCTATGCCGCCATTGCCGAACTCCGCGCGCAGATGGCGGTCAAAATCTCCACAGCCATGGTCAACCGCGTGATTGGGGACGCCTTTGAAAAGACCGCTCCGCCGGTTCTGGGCACCAAACCGTTCAAGGTTTATTACGGGACCATGGTTTCCAATCCGCCGCCGACGTTCCAGCTCTTTGTCAACGATCCGAAACTCTGTGCGGATCACTACAAAACCTATCTGGAAAAATACCTTGGAAAAGCCTTTGAGTTCACCGGCATGCCCGTCCGTCTGATTCTCAAGGAGCGCAAACGCCGGGAACTGGTGTTCACCAAGACAAAAAGCGGCAGAAAAGTCAGAATCCGTCCCTACCGGGTCGACAGGGATGACGACGGAGACGAGGAGCCATGAGAAACGACTGGCTCGCGGCCTCCGATGAACTTCTCCTCCGGGAGTGCAGACTCGAATTCCGCAAAGCCTCCGGCAACGGCGGACAGAAAGTAAACAAGACCTCCTCGGCGGTCCGCCTGAG
>CALXMJ010000405.1 GCA_944389445.1 uncultured Victivallales bacterium
AAGCGTCACAGGCAGGAGCGCCGCGATTTCCGGATCGGCGGGCGTCCCATATACGATCAGGCGCCTGCCCTTTTCCGCCGTTTCCGCGATTCGGCGCGCGGCATCCCCCTTCCCGGCCCTGGAATAGACGATCACATCCGCCTGCTCCGGAGAATCCGCATCCTGAATCAGTCCTTCCGCATGTTCCAGCAGGAGCTGCCGGAAACTCCATTTGGAAGCACGGTCCTGAAATTTTCCGGGAGAGACACGGCTCTGCACCAGAGAGGAACGGTCATCGCTGTCGAATTCGAACCAGACCTTCAGCGGACGCTCGACGCCACGTCTCTCCGGAACGGCTTTCGGAAACGGAACCACCGCAAAATCCGCTCCGGAGGCGGAGAGTTCATCCGCGGAAACAATCCGGACATCCTCCACCTGGATCTTCGCGACGCTGCCCTGCGGGTTGGAATCGGCGTTCAGCACAAACTTGATCTGACGCAGACGGTAGACCCCGTCTCCGAGCTTGAAATCGGTATCAAGTCCGAATCTGCATGTTTTGAATTCAACGTTCCGGAGCGGAATGGAGGGACTTTTCACCGTGATCCACTCTTTGCCGCGTTCGTATAGAAGTTCCACATTCAAAAACGCATTTCCGTTGTTTTTCGATCCGAGCAGACGGAAAACCAGTTTCTCCTGCGCCGCCGTATCCCGCTTGAAATTGGCCAATGCGATGACATGATTCTGTTTTGCCGTATTTTTCAATGTCATCGCAAAACCGTTTTCCCGATTGCCCGCAACCGTTCCCTCACCATAATTTCCGTGTTTCAGAATATTGAAATGCAATTTCAGTTTCTCCGCATTTTCTTTTCCGGAGGTCTGTCCCTGTGTAAAAAACGGGAGTATGAATCCCGCCGCGACAGCCACCGTCAGAAGCAGTTTTTTCCTCATAAAATCTACCTTCCTGTAAAATTCATCTTATTTCCCGGTGACAGGCTCCGCATACTTTTCAGAGACTCCAGCGTCCGAGATCGGATTCCGTGCGAAGCCCCCCTGTTGCGTTGTAAATCTGCCAGAGGAAAACATAAGGAACAGCAACCTTCGTCTTCAGCGCGAACTGCACATGACCGTCCACAAAAGAGAAGTTACGTCCCTGCCCGTTGGAATGGCGGTTCGCGTTGATGTTCCTTGTGGTGGTAAGATCCTGCGTCCCGACATAATTGTCATAGTTCGGCGTCACTGTGGTGTCGTAAAGCATGACGGTGATCGAGGGCTGTTTGAACTGTCCTCTGCGCGCCCAGAAATTCCAGCCGTTTCCAAAGCGGTTCAATCCGTAATGTGTGGAGGTTCCGTTCGCGGTCTGTGCGCCCCGCCCGCTCGGACACTCCCATACGCCGCGCGGCCAGTTCGGATTCGTTGCCGCGTGATAGATCCCAGGAGCCTTGCAGACTCCAATATCCGCAAGCAGATGAAACCAGTACCTGTTTCCGGAGTCATTTACCCAGGCGGTCGGAATGTAGTCATCGCAGCTGTCGGCATATTGCTGGCAGTACAGATTCAACTGTTTGAGATTCGTCTGACAGGCGCTGATTCTGGCCTTTTCCCGGGCACTGTTCAGCGACGGCAAAAGAAGTGATGCCAGAATCGCGATGATCGCAATTACGACCAGGAGCTCTATCAATGTGAATTTTTTCGAATGATTTTGGTTTTGTTTTGACTCCATTTTTTTCCTTTCTCAGTTGTTTTGTTTTATGAGTTCCATTGGAAGCAGAATCTGTTTGACAGAGCGGTCTCCGTTCAGCAGTTCCGTCATGCGGTTCATGGTCTCTTCCGCGCGTTTCCGGAAGGGAAAACAAAATTCGATCCGCTCGTTTTTTGTATTTTTAAGCCGCAGACGCGACAGCAGTTCCGGAGGTTCAATGTTCAAATGGGCGATGGTGCTTTCCAGCAGCGGGATGTGCTGCGGCTGGGAAAAAACGGCATCCCATTTTTTCTTCAGCAGACACCGGGAAAGGATCTCGCTGTCGAGGGGACCTTCCATATAGTCGCCGAATGCGACCTCCAGGGGAATTCCTGCTTCGGAAAAGGCTTCCCGGATGAACGGCAGATCGTTTTCTCTGCACCACTTACCCAGAAAATAAAGAATAGTTCGCTTGTGTTCCTGTGCGAGCCGTTTTCCGATTTCCCGGCATGCGGAACGGGTATCGAATGCAACAGTATTGACCGAAGAAAGTGAAATGGAATCGCAGATGACAGGCAGTCCGCTTTCCGAGAGCCGTCGCAAAAGCGATTCATTGTAGAATAGAGCATCAACCCAGATCAGTCCATCCGCCTGGGCTCCCAGAATTTCCCGGTACAATTCGTCTTCCCCTGTGGATGTCAAGGTCAGCTGGCGGAAACTGTATCCCGCGGCTGTCACGGCGTTTCCGATGGTGCTGATGCTTTCCCATTCCTGTTTCCCGTAATAAAAACTGCGCCCATCGCTGTGTATGAGAAGAATCAGAGGCGGCATTTTCCCCGGCAGCGGGGTCATGATTTTCCGGGGATTGGTAAAGTTGCCTTTCCCCCGTACAGGAATGAGATATCCCTGGTCAATCAGCTCCTTCAGAGCGATGGAAACAGTGCTTCTCGCCATCCCGAACTGCCGGGCCAGATTCCGCGAGGACATGATCTGAACAGAACGGTCCCCCGCATGATA
>CALXMJ010000406.1 GCA_944389445.1 uncultured Victivallales bacterium
GAAGTCGGCGCTGTCATATCATTGACGGTAAAGTACTGGAGATCGCTCCACTCGCCGACGTTTTTGTCCTTGTCGATCGCGCGGACTTTGTAGGAATGTTCGCCGACAGAGAGCTTGCTGACATTGATGGAGGTCTTGCTTGATTTGAGGATCTTGCCGTCGTCGAGCTGAATCTCATAACTTGCGATCTTGCCGGAATTGTCAACGGCGGGATCCCAGGAGAGAGTCGCTTTGTATTTGCTGTCGATAAGGGGAATCGCAATTCCGGTGACCTGTTCCGGCGGGGTGGCGTCCTTGACGTTGAAGCTGACCTTTGCTTCCTTGCTCGCATTTCCTTCCGCATCATAGGCAATGACGAAGGCTGTCTGCTTGCCGACTCCGAAATCGCTCAGGACTGCGGTATCGGTCGTGGTTTCGACGGACTTGTCGCCGCATGTGACGACGTATCTTGCGATGGAACCGGAATTGTCCTTGCCGGAGAGCGTGAAGAGAACGGAATAGCCGTCGACGGTTGCTTTGGCCTTGACCGAAGTCGGCGCCGTCATGTCGTTGACGGTAAAGTACTGGAGATCACTCCATTCACCGGCATTCTTTGCTTTGTCGATCGCGCGGACTTTGTAGAAGTGTTCGCCAATGGACAATTTGCTGACTGTGATGGAAGTCTTGCTCGATTTGAGGATCTTGCCGTCGTCAAGCTGGATTTCATAACTTGCGATCTTGCCGGAATTGTCAACGGCGGGATCCCAGGAAAGCGTCACTTTGTATTTGCTGTCGACAAGAGGAACCGCAAGTCCGGTGACCAGTTCCGGTGGTGTGGTGTCTTCCTCCTTGCCGGCAGGCACGGAGACTCCTGTCCCGAGATTTTTCCAGGAACCGTCCGGATAAATGTAAATCGCCTGTCCCAGACCATAGGCCTCCCCATTGTATGCCCGGAACCAGAATGATGCCCCATTATATTTTTTACCATATCGATTGCACCAGTCAATAGACATGCTGATGTTATTGCTGATGGAGTCCTCGTAATAGGTTCCCTGCGAACTGGCTCCGAAATTGTCTGAAAAGGATAAAAGCAGTTCACCGTTATCGAGGGGTTCCCCATTTGACAGCATACCGCTGATCGTCTGGGTAACGGGATCATAATTGATCTGGGTAATTTCCACCAATGGTTCTTCCGGCGCGATGTCCGGAGAAATATTCAACTTTGTTTTTGCTTCATATTCCCATCCAGTATCTGCATCATAAGCAATGGCTAAAACAGAGACCTGCTTTCCGGCAAATGCTGCAAAATATTCCCCATTCCCATAGGTGCGATACGTATAGTCGTCTATTTGCTCAAAATCATACAAGGTGTCAAGCGTGAATTCCTTCCCCGATATGGTGATGGAACACTGCACATACCAATTTTTGTTTTCAGGAAGTAGCCTATTTGCAACCAGTGTGATTTCACCTGTTTCATCCATGGAAATGGATGCGTTGAACTTCGTGTAGTCTCCCATAACAGCTCCTCCTTTGTTGTGTTTGTTTGGAATTTTGTTTGGAACGAAGTGTCTTTATCTTATTCTTCTTATTAATTTATGAAAATATCACTTTATGATGAAATATAAACGTTCTTTTTTTTATTTCAAATTTTACTATCGTCTTTATTCCGTAGGATTGGGAAACGGTGAAGATTTCCCTGAAACGGAATTGGGCGTTTTCAGAGATGATTTTTATCTGCTTTGTTGAAACTTGTCCGGGGAAAACAAACGGCGCGCGGAGGGGAGTTCCGGCGGCGGGAAGCGCAAGCCGCCGGAAGAGATGCGGAACTCAGCTGCCGAAGAGCTCCCGGCACTGTTTGAGTCGTTGCCGGATCGGGATGTTCTGCGGGCATTTCTTTTCGCAGGCACCGCAGGAGATGCATGCGGATGCCCTTTCGCCAGTATCCCAGGGATTTTTCCCGATGGCGTTGTAACGGTTTTCCGCTGCGGTGTCCAGATTGTAGACCTCTTTGTAGATCAGCGCTTCCAGACATTTCGGAATAGCCACTTTTTTCGGACAGGCCGGTGTACAATATCCGCATCCGGTGCAGTAGAGATTTCTCAGCTTGGAGCATTCTTCGGTTATGGTGTCGATGGCGTCGAGTTCCTGTCTGCTCAGCGGGTCCGGAATATTTGCCATGGCGGCGTTGCCGTCCACCATTTCGCGGGTTCCCATTCCGGAGAGCGCGCAGCTGATGCCGGGAGTGCTGAGGACAAAGCGAATCGCCAGTTCCGGGGTCGAGATCTTTCCTCCGAGCGCGTTTTCGAAGACTCCTCCCTTGAATGCCAGGCGTCCGCCGCCGACAGGCCCCATGACCACGACCCCCATTCCGAGCTCCGCCGCATGACGGATTCCCGTCAGATTGCTGCGATCCAGCAGATTGAACTGGCAGAGAATCGATGAGAACGCCCGTGTATCAAGAATTTCGACAACGCTTTCCGGATGCGGATCATGAAACGAAAACGAGAGGTGCCGAATCAAGCCTTCGCTTTTGAACTGCTCCGCAAGATCAATCAGTTTCAGCGGCAGGATCAGATCATGGAAGGACTGACTGCTCAATGCATGGAAATGGTAGAAATCAATGTAATCGGTATCGAGTTTTTTCAGCTGGTGTTCCAGGATTCTCCTGAAGTCATCCTGTGATTTGACTTCGCCGAGAGGCAGTTTTGTGGAGAGTCTGACTTTTTCTCTCCAACCGTCCTTCAGCGCCATTCCGACCGCCAGTTCGCTGCGTCCGCCGCAGTACATATAGGCGGTGTCAACGTAATTGATGCCTTTTTCGAATCCGTAGCGCAGCAGGTTGACGGCTTCGCCCAGGTCGTCTTTTGCATTTTTATCCTGATTTTCCGGAATCGGCAGCCGCATTGCTCCGAATCCGAGTGCGGAAATTTTGAATCCTGTTTTTCCGAAATCCCGGTATTGCATGTTATCTCCTGAATGTATGGTTTCCTGCTGGAAGCAGATCGTTTTCTGTAACGGGATAATATAGACGGAGAGGATGGGAAGGTCAAGGCGGTTTTTCAGGAAGAGTGACTTCGGAAAGGATATCTTTTCCCGTGAAATTTCAACAGGAAGGGTATGTTTTTTGAAAAGAGAGTGTATATTATAGCCCAACGCGTTTTCGGAGGCATATTTTGAGCGAAGAATTTTTTGATGTCGTGGTAGTTGGCGGAGGACACGCCGCATGCGAGGCCGCACTGGCTTCCGCGAGAGCGGGCGCATCGACCCTTCTGCTTGCGATCAATCTGGACCATATTGCGCAGATGAGCTGCAATCCGGCGATCGGGGGGATAGCGAAAGGACACGTCGTCCGGGAGATTGACGCCCTGGGGGGCGCGATGGGGCGTGTGACCGATGCGGCGTCACTCCAGTTCCGTCTGTTGAATCTCCGCAAGGGGCCGGCGGTCTGGTCGCCGCGTTCGCAGTGCGACAAGGTCTGTTACCAGAAGGCGAGGAAGCGGGAGCTGGAGCTTCAGGAAAACCTGCAGCTCCGTCAGGGGACCGCCTGCTCCTTTCTGCTGGAGAACGGACGGATTGCCGGGATCGTCAGCGAACTGGGGGAGGAGTTCCGTTCCAGAGCGGTTGTTCTGGCAACCGGAACTTTTCTTCACGGGAAGATGCATTACGGGCTGCGGAATATGCCGGGCGGACGGGCTGGGGATCCGCCGTCCGTTGAGCTTGCCGAAGCGTTGAGGGATCAGCTTCATCTGCATGTCGGGCGGCTCAAAACCGGAACACCGCCGCGAATCCTCGGAAAGTCCATTGATTTTTCGCATATGGAGACGCAGTCCTCGGACGAAGTCGAGGAGCATTTTTCTTTTTTTTCCGATGACTCGGTTCGTCCGCGGGTCGAACATAAGAACGTCCCATGCCATCTGGTCTATTCCAACCAGGCGACAGCGGAGATTGTGCGCCGGAATCTGGATCAGGCTCCGATGTACCGGGGCGTGATCGAAGGAATCGGCGCGCGCTATTGTCCTTCTTTTGAGGACAAGGTGGTCCGTTTTGCGCATCATGAGCGTCATCTTCTTTATATCGAGCCGGAAGGGGAAAATACGGATGAGTATTACATCAACGGCATCTCGACCAGTCTGCCGCCTTCCATTCAGATCCGGATGCTTCGGACGATCCCCGGTCTGGAACATGTGGAGATCGCGCGCTATGCGTATGCGATTGAATATGATTTCGTGTATCCGGAGGAGCTGTCGCGCAGTCTCGGGGTGAAGAGATATCCCGGACTGTTTCACGCGGGGCAGATCAACGGCACGAGCGGATACGAGGAGGCCGCGGGACAGGGGCTTGTCGCCGGACTCAATGCGGCGCGTTTCGCCGCCGGGCTTGATCCGGTCGAGTTCGGGCGCGACGAAGCCTACATCGGCGTGATGATCGACGATCTTGTGACAAAGGAAATCGTGGAACCCTACCGCCTTTTTACGAGCCGTGCGGAACACCGTCTTGCCTTGCGTCAGGACAACGCCGATTTCCGTCTCTGCGAAAAGGCGTATTCGCTCGGAATTCTGCCGCAGAAAAAATACGATCAGTTCAAGGAGTATTCCGTACTGTGCGATTCTGTGGAAGCCCTCTGCCGGGAGCGGAAGATCCACGGACGCTCCCTGTGGGATTGTCTCAAGGACGCGCAGGGAACCGTGGATGCGGCGAATCCCCCGTTCGACTGTTCCGCTGTCGGGCTGGACTGTTCGCTCTATCTGCACCGCCGGGTGCTGCGGCAGCTTGCGATCCGCTCGCATTACGAGGGATATCTGAAGCGGGAGGAGCAGTCCATTGCCAAACTGCATTCGCTGGAGTCATGGCGGATTCCCGCCGATTTCGACTATGAGACGATCAAGGGGCTCCGCAACGAGTCGCGGATGAAGCTCATGAAGACAAAGCCGACGAGTCTGGCTCAGGCGGGGCGCATCGACGGTGTGACTCCTTCGGAGATCGCTCTTTTGCAGGTCCATCTCATGCGCCGGCGCAGGCTGGCGGAGCTGACGGAAAAGGATGAGGCGGATGTCTGACGAAGGGATCAGAGCGGCATTGTTTCCCGCGCACGGGACTCTCCGGCGGCTGTTGTCGCAGAAACTGGCATTCGCATCGCTTCTGATCGCGCTGCTGTATCTTGGAATCGCGATTTTTGCGGAGGTTTACTCCTCCTATTGTGCCGCGCACCGGATCGAACCGGTGTATCAGGTGAGGAACGAGGCGATGCGGAATGCTCCGCCTTCGAGAGAGCATCTGCTTGGAACCGATTATCTGGGACGGGATGTGTTTTACCGGGCGGTGTTCGCGGCGAAGACCGCGGTCAAAGTCGGGGTGATCGCTTCGGTGATCGCGACTTTTTTCGGTGTGCTGTTCGGAATTCTTGCCGGCTATTTCGGGGGGACGGTCGATGACATTGTGGTCTGGATTTACAGCACGTTTGCGGCGATGCCGTCGCTGCTGTTCATCCTGGCGTTTGCTCTGCTGGTCTCGAAGGGGTTCCTTTCGGATTCGATGAAGAGCGCGTTCGATGCCGTGGCGCACGCCCTGCGGACGGAGCCGGGCATGCTGGCGGTCTATCTCGGAATCGGACTGACGGGATGGGTCGGACTCTGCCGCGTGGTGCGCGGCGAGGCAATGCGGATTCGTGATATGCCGTATGTACAGGCGGCGAAGACTCTCGGAATCGGTTCGTTTTCCATTCTTCTCCGTTACGTCCTGCCGAATCTGATGCATATTGTCATCATCTATTTTACGATGCAGTTTGCGTTTGCGATCATGACGGAGGTGATTGTCAGCTATCTCGGGCTCGGGGTGCAGTTTGAACCGAGCTGGGGAACGATGATTGCCGACGGGCAGGAGCGTCTGTGGCGCGGGATCTGGTGGGAAGTCGGCGCCGCAACCGCGTTCATGTTCGTTCTTGTGCTGGCGCTGAACATTCTCGGCGACGCTCTGCGCGATGCTCTGGATCCGCGTCTGAAAAGCTGATCCGCTGCCGTCGGAAGGATGAGTATGAATAAAAAAGTTTTCAAAGAAGCGTTTGTCTGTTCCCTTCCGGTGATGATGGGGTACCTCTCCATGGGGGCGGCGTTCGGCATCCTGCTGACCGCGAACACGGGGCTGAATCCTCTCTGGTCTCTGCTGATGAGCCTGACGATTCTTTCCGGGAGTCTTCAGTTTGCGGCGGTCGATATGATTGCCGGTTCGCTTTCCCTTCTGGAGATCGGGATCCTGACGCTCTTCATCAATTTCCGCTATTCCATGTACGGGCTTTCCCTGATCCGGCGGTTCCGCGAGGCGGGGCCGCGCCGGTGGTATCTGATCTTCGCCCTGACCGATGAGACGTACGCTCTTCTGCTGAAAGAACGTCCCCACGCGGGACCTGGGGATTCCGATAATTTCATGCTGACCCTTGCTTCCCTGAATCACTCCTACTGGGTGATCGGCTGCGTGACCGGATCCATCGCCGGAAAACTGATCGAATTCAATACAAAAGGAATTGATTTCAGCATGACGGCGCTCTTTCTTGTGATCCTGACCGATCAATGCAGGGAAAAACGAAACCGGATTCCGGCTTTGATCGGCGGCGCGGCAACATTGCTGTGCCTCTTCATCTTCGGCGCTGGAAACATGCTGATCCCCGCAATGGCGCTGATCCTGATCGGCGTTCTGGTGTTCCGGCGGAAACTGGACGCTCCGGAACCCGAAAAAGGAGAGTGTGCATGAACCGGACTCTCTATGTCTTTCTGGCTGTCATGGTGATGGCTGCGGTGACGTATCTGATCCGTCTGTTCCCGTTTCTGGTATTCGGGCGCACGGAGAAACCGCCGGATTTCATCCTTTACATCGGCCGTGTAATTTCCCCCGCCGCGATCGCGATGCTCGTGGTCTACTGTGTCAAACATGTGAATCTTTTTGTATCGCCGTTCGGCGTGCCGGAAGGGATTGCGTCCCGGTGGTGGTTCTTCTTCACTGGTGGAAGGGGAATCCGCTTCTGTCCATTATCGTCGGCACCGTGGTGTACATGGTTCTTGAACAGAAAATCTTTGTTTGATTTTTCCGGAAACGGGACGGAAATCCCTTTCCCCTCCGGATAAAACACCCTGTTCCCGATGCCTTCCGCATGATGTTCCCTCTTTTTCAGCCTCATTTTGAGTACAAATTGTGATATTTCCTGTTTTTTTCGGAAAAGCGGATTGAAAAAGCGGAAATATGATTTATTTTTCCACTAAACGCAACGCGGAGGATGCACGGAATGAAATATTATTCGAGAGAACATGAGTGGGTGAAGCTGGATGGCGATGATGCAATCATCGGCATTACCGGATTTGTCGCAAAGGAACTGGGAGACATCACCTATGTTGAGCTGCCGCGCGAAGGCGCCGATTTCATCGTGGGGGATTCCATCGGCATTGTGGAGTCGGTGAAGGATTCCGTGGATGTCTATTGTCCGGTCAGCGGAACCGTGATCGCCATCAACCGGAATCTGGACGACGATCCCGGCATCATCAACCGTTCCCCTGAGGAAAAAGGGTGGATCTGCAAACTGGAAAACATCGACCTCGCTGAATTCGACGATCTGATGGAGGAGGCCGATTATCTGAAATATCTCAAAACGTTGT
>CALXMJ010000407.1 GCA_944389445.1 uncultured Victivallales bacterium
GAATGGGATTCCTTCGGGGGTGGCGGCTTTTGCAAGGTGGAATTCCGCCCGGAGTTTTGCGGGGTCTCCTCTGACGGCTCCGGAGAGCAAAATGCATTTTACATGATGCTTTCGGCAGATTTTTGCAATTTCCGAACACAATTTACCATCCTCCGTCTGGGAATCGGTACACCCTTCTCCGGTGATTACATAGTCCATTTCGGGGAGAATGGATTCAAGACGGGTAATCTCCATTGCCAGGCGTGCGCCGGATTCGGAGCGGGCTTTGCAGAATGCGCGGAGCCCCAGACCGAGACCGCCTGCCGCGCCGTCGCCGGGAAGGTCTGTCCGTTCGATCATCCCCTGCCGGATCAGGACATCCGAGAGATTTTTCAAGTTTTGTTCCAGTTGAGGAATCATTTCAGGCGTTGCGCCTTTCTGGGGCGCAAAGACTGCGGCGGCGCCATGTGCGCCCAGCAGGGGATTGGTCACATCCGAGGCAACCAGGATTTCGCATTGAAAGAGAGTCCGGTTCACGGCAAGGGGATCAATGCGGGCGACCCTGCCCAATGTTTCTCCGCGCAGAGGGGAGAGCAGGTTCCCCTCCGAGTCATAAAAATGATATCCGAGCGCTTCCGCCATTCCTGCGCCGCCATCGACCGTGGCGCTTCCTCCGATTCCGATGATGAGGCGGCGTGCTCCATTTTCCAGCGCCGAGAGAATCAGTTCGCCGGTCCCGTATGTGGAGGTGCGCATCGGATTCAGTTCTTCCCGTTTCAGGAGGGACATGCCCGATGCAGCCGACATTTCAAGGACGGCTGTCCTTCCTGCGATTCCGTAGACCGCCGGAATGGAACGTCCGAGCGGATCTTTCACCGATACCGTTTGGAATCTTCCGCCGAGGGCGCGGGTCAGGGCGGCAACCGTTCCTTCCCCGCCGTCGGCAAGAGGCAGACAGCGGATTTCCGCATCTGGCAGGGCCGCCGCGATTGCTTTTTTTTCGATTTCCGCCGCCTGTTCCGCGGTCAGGGTTCCCTTGAATTTATCGGGTGCCAGCAGGATTTTCATTTTGACCAGACATCATCGAGGACATCATGAAAGACGGGTCCGCATTCATCCGGGCGGATCTTCCGCGGAGCGCTTTCCAGCTTTACCGGATTCTGCGCCGCATCCTCCGCGAGTTTGTCGATCATTTCCGTTCCGGTTTCCGTCAGGACTCCGGGGTGCACCGTTCCTCCGCAGGATTCAATGAACTTGATGTACGATTTGATGACTTCTTCCGGAGTTGATCCGGGAAAAATACCGGAGAGCAGCATGGTCTGGCGCTGAACCTGTTCCTCTTTCAGATAGAATTTCCAGAAGTGCGGCAGGAGGGCCGCCACTGCGGCACCATGCGGGGCTTTGCCGCAGAAGGAGAAGCTGAGAAGGTGCGGCAGGGCGGTCGGGGACATGCGGATCGACATTCCCGCCAGAGTTGCCGCCGCGGAGAGTTCCGCACGTTCTTCCTCGTTTTCCGGCATATTCAGAACCTTTGGAAGAGCGGGGACGATCATCCGGATGGCCTGCACTGCCCATTTTTCCACTTCGGGATGCTGTCTGCATCCGTTGAAGTTCAAGAGACTTTCGATCGCATGAACGAGTGCATCGAACGCCGTTACCCGAGTCAGGTTTTCGGGAGCGCTGACAGTAAATACCGGTTCCACTGCGGCAAACAGCGGAAGAATGGCGGGATCGGCAATCAGTTTTTTGACACCGGTTTTTTCATCAATGATATTGGAATAGCAGGTAACTTCGGAGCCGGTCCCGGCGGTTGTCGGAACCGCGAGGATGCGTTTGACGTCCCTCTTCGGAAAGCGGGAGGAGGCGACCTCTTTTCCGAAAAGCCCGTCGATGTCAATTCCGGTTTGCCAGGAGAGCAGGGCTGCTTTTGCCGCATCCATGACACTGCCGCCGCCGACGGCAATGACGGCATCCGGCTGTTCCTGTTCGAGTTCCCGTACGATTGCGCGGACACAGGCTGTGTCCGGTTCCGGGGGAACATTTTCGAAGCGAGGCATGTTCAGCTCCAGTTTCCCGAAGAGCGGAGACTGCAGAAAGACCCGGAATGCGCCGCAGAGCTTGACGGATTCCCCTCCCGTGACCAGCATGACCGTGCTGTATCCGTTCAGCATGATATGCGCCGAAAGCTGATCGATGGCGTCGTGACCGAACGCAATGGTCGTTTCCGCATAGGTGTCCATCATGGTTTGAGCGTTGAACAGGGTTTCTGTGATTCCGGTACTCATGGCAATTTCCTTTCCGTTCGAATTCATCGTGGATAAAGGTACAATAAGATTTCGTTTTTTTCAACCGGAAGAGTTGAAATTTCTTGATTTCGTTTCTCTCCGGCATATATTACAGAAAAAAGGAACGCGACAATATGAGATTTCTTCGACTCGGGCCTTCCGGAATCCGCGGTGCTGTGGGAACCGCGCTGACCTGTCAGCTCGCCATTCGATATGCGTCGGCGTTCGGGACCTGGCTCGAAGGCGGAACCGTCGGAGTGGCGATTGATACCCGGACCTCTTCGCCGATGTTCAAGGCCGCATGTCTTTCCGGTCTGCTCTCCTGCGGATGCAATGTGATGGATTTCGGGATTTGTCCCGCACCGGTGCTGCATTTCGCCGTCCGGAAACTGGGGCTTGACGGGGGTCTGCTGATCGGTCCCGGGCACCATCAGGCCGGATGGAATGCGATCGTTCCGTTCTCCTCGCGCGGATCATGTCTTTCTCCGATTCAGAGCCAGGAGATGCTGGATATTTATCATGGCGGGATTTTCGCTTCGGCAAAATGGAACCGGATCGGCAGGATGATTCCGGCTCCGGCTTCGATTCTGGATGATTATGTGGAGGATCTGGCAGGGCTGGTCGATGTCGGAGCGATTGCCGACCGCCGCTTTCGGGTCGTGATGGATTTCTGCAACGGTTCAGGCTCCGTTCTGCGGGAGCGCCTTGCCGACCGCTTCGGAATTGATTCCGTTCCGATCAATGATATTCTTTCGGGGTCTCTGCCGCACGATCCGGAGCCACGGCCGAGAAGTTCGGCGCAGGTCAAGTCGATCATGCTTCCGCTTCGTGCCGATGCAGGATTTGTCTTCAGCAGCGATGCGGGGCGTGTCGCCATCGTGACCGATACAGGGGAAACGCTTTCCGAGGAATATACGGTGCCGATTGTCGCGGACAATCTCCTCGCGAAATCTCCGAAAGGGTCCGTGGTGGTGACCAACTGGTGTTCGACGAAAACTCTTGATCTGGTTGTCGCCGGTCACGGAGGCGTGATCTGCAAGGGCCAGACCGGAGAGGCGTACACCATTGATCTGATGTTTGAAAAAAATGCAATTCTCGCCGGGGAGGGCAGCGGGAGCATCGCCGTCGCCGCAAGCGGCACTTACGGATTCGACGGATTCGCCGCGATGGTTCTGACTCTTGAGTCGATGGCTTTGAAACGCAAGCGCTCTTCGGATATCGCCTGCGATCTGCCGCGATGGCATATTACAAAACTTTCGATTCCATGCCAGTCGTTCAAGGCATATTCCGCCCTGCGTTCTCTGACCGGCCTTTTCCCCGATGCCGTCATGACCGAGTGCGATGGACTCCGCTTCGACTGGCCGGACGGCTGGGTGCATGTCCGCATGTCAATGACGGAACCGATCCTCCGAATGATTTTTGAATGGCGCGATCCGAAGGAAGCCGTGAACAAAGTCACGCATATCCGGGCCGCCGTGGAAAGGTTGATTGCGCAATGAGCAGTGCTCGTCGGAAAAATTTGAAAATCGGCGTCAGCGGAGTTCGCGGAATTGTCGGAGAAACGCTTTCGCCAGCTCTTGCTGCCGATTTTGCGGCGTCGTTCGGCGGTTACACCGGACACGGAATCGTGATCGTCGGACGCGATACACGCCCGAGCGGTGAAATGATTGAAAATGCGGTTGTATCCGGACTTCTTGCTTCCGGTTCCCATGTCCTGCTTGCGGGAATCATTCCGACTCCCACCCTCCAGATCGCCGTGGAGGAATACGATGCCGCCGGAGCGATCGCAATTACCGCCAGTCACAATCCCGCGGACTGGAATGCCTTGAAATTCATCGACTCCTCTGCCTTCTTCCTGACGGAAAACGGGATGAATGCTCTGCTCGATATCTACAATCAGCCGCAGGATGACTTTGTCGCCGAGCAGAACTTCCGTGGCGTTTCACGTCTGGAAGACGCCTTTGCTTTCCATGAGGAAAAAATCCTCTCCCGGATTGATACGGAGGCAATTCGCCGTGCCCGCTTCAAAGTCGCCGTGGACTGCTGCAACGGAGTCGGAGCTCTGTACTCGAAACGTTTTCTGGAGGCGCTCGGCTGCGCAGAAGTCATTTCTCTGTTCGATACCCCGGACGGAAATTTCCGGAGGAAACCGGAACCGGTAGCCGCCAACATCACGGAACTTTGCGAATGTGTGAAGCGGTCAGCCTGCGACGTCGGATTCGCGCAGGACCCGGACGGCGACCGGATTTCCATTGTCAACGAAATGGGCGAGCCGCTCGGAGAACAGTATTCCACTCTGATTCCCGCCGACCGCGTGCTGGAACGGACTCCGGGTCCGGTCGTCGCCAACATTCAGACAACAAAGGCGCTCGGGGATGTCGCCGCCCGTTACGGTTCCGCCATCCGGTATTCCAAGGTCGGAGAAGTGAATGTCGCCCGCGAAATGCGGCTTTCCGATGCCGTTTTCGGAGCGGAAGGGGGAAGCGGCGGCATCCTCTGGAGCGAAGTGCACCGTTGCCGCGACAGCTTTTCCGCGATGGCTCTCACCCTTGAGGCGATGGCATTGCGGAAACAGACCGTTTCCGGAATTATGAACGGGCTGCCCCGTTACTGGTCCGCTACGGGAAAGCTGGAAACCGATGCGCAGAGCGCCTGCAACGCCCTTCGGTTTTTCGCTCAGAAATATGCGGATCGGAATCCCGTTCTCATTGACGGTGTCCGTCTGGATTTCGAGGAATCGTGGGTTCTTGCCCGTCAGTCGAACACGGAACCGGTGATCCGGGTTTATGCCGAATCCTCCCGGAGCCAGGAGGATGCTCAGGAAATGGTTGAGGCCTTTTCCGGAGAACTCCGCGGATTCATTGCGCACGAACGGAAATAAATGTCCTGTACTGCACGATTCCCGCATCTGGACTCAATTCGTAGGAGCCGCAAGGCTCGGTGCAGGTCGGTGACCTGCTTCGGTCCAGCTGAATAAGCTGGTCGCTCGGAGAGCGAAATCTCTTTTCAGAAAACAGAAAATTTCGTGCGTTACACAACCGTTGTCCCTGACCCGGGAAAAATGCGGACACATTTTCCCGGATCAGTGTTCCGCAGAGCAGAATTATTTTTTGAAGGATTTCGAGAAATCCTCTGTTTCGTCGGTTTCAACGACTTTTTTCACGTATTTGGAAGTGGCAACCAGTTTGTCAAGTTCTTCGGCAAACTCTTTGGCATCCATCGGGAGTTCCACCGTTTTCTGTTTAAGGCCGGAAAGAAGCATGGCGTTGCCGAGTTCGAGACCGTTGATGCCTTCCACTGCCGGTGCGATCAGGGGGACGTCCTTGAGAATCGCGTCGCAGAAGTTTTCGAGCACGTCGCGATGCTGATGGTCGTTGTTTGCCGCAACGGGAATTGTGACGTTCCAGGCGGGAGGGCATGTGAATTTTTCCGTGGTTTCGCGGCAGTATTTGGAAGTTTCGATCTCATTGCGGATGTAGGAAAGTTTGCCGTCTTCAAAGACGATGCGTCCGCGTTCCGCCGTGATTTCGAGCCGGTTGGTTCCCGGAGCCTCGCCTGTGGAGGCAATGAAAACGCCGGTTGCTTTGTTCGGATATTCCAGAACGGCGGTGACATCGTCTTCGACTTCGATGTCGTGATATTTTCCGAGCGTGAGGGTCGCCGTGACTTTCTTCGGCATTCCAAAGAGCCACTGCATCAGGTCCAGCTGGTGAGGGCACTGATTGAGGAGCACGCCGCCGCCTTCGCCGCGCCAGCTTGCCCGCCAGTCGCCGGAATCGTAGTAGGCCTGGGTGCGGAACCAGTTCGTGATGATCCAGTTCACGCGACGGATTTCTCCGAGTTCGCCGGAATCAATCAGCTGCTTGATCTTCTTATGTGCGGGGATGGTGCGCTGATTGAACATGGCGGCAAGTTTCAGGTGCGGATATTTTTTCGCGGCGTCCAGAAGCTGTTCCGCGAGAAGTTTGTGGACGGACACCGGTTTTTCCGTCAGCGCATGTTTCCCGCATTCCAGTGCGCGGAGGACAAGGGAAACATGAAAATAGTGCGGAGTGGCAACCACAACGGCATCCACGTCCGCATTTTTGAAAAAGTCCTCGTCATCCGTGAAAAGCTGATAGCCTTTGCCTTCGTAGCGTTTGAGTTTTGCCGGATTTGTGTCGCAAAGAGCCGTCAGTTTCGCATTTTTGAGTTCTTCCAGGCTGGTCACATGAGCGCTTCCCATGTTGCCGAGTCCGATGATGCCGATTTTCACCTGATCCATGTTGCCGATTCTCCTCTGCATTGATTCGGGTTTTCGATAAGTTGTCAAGTCGATCCTCTGCGGTGCTTCCGTTTCGCGGAAAAGGCGTTTCCTGTCGGGCCGCAGGGGAGCAGGCCATCTTTTTTCATCATAAAATAATCTTCCATTGTGACTTTTTCAATCCGGATGGCACGGAAAGAGAGGAATATGTTGCAGTCTCTTCCGGTTCCTGTCTTATTTGTCGGGCAAAGTTGAGAGGGCGGGATGGAGCCGTCGGCTGTGCCTGGTTCTCATGAAGGGGGGATTCTCCCGCTCTTTTCCGGATTTTTTCTTTTCGGGGGTTGACTTTTTTGATTGTTTGTAGTATAATGAAATATGCTGTTGTGGTATACTACAAACTTTTTTTGGTAGAATAGAAGAGATGGAAACGAAGATTCTGGTTGCTGGCGTGAAGCGTCAGCAGATGGAAGAGACGCTGAAGGAGGAGATCCGGAGCGGGGTGCTGAAGCCGGGAGAGACGCTTCCGACGTATGACCGTCTTGCGGATCGTTTCAATGCCAGCCGCGCCACGTTCTGTTATGTCCTGAACAACCTGAAAAAGGATGGTTATATTGTTACAGTGAAGCGTCAGGGGACGTTTGTTGCGGAGCGTCCGCCGTGCCATCATCGGTTCGGATTGATTTTTCCCTATCCGAGTCCGAATCTGTTCTGGGTGAAGATGCAGTCGGAGTTTTCCGCTTACTGCCGCAGGACCGGAAATGAATCCGTTTCTTTCTACGGATCGGGTGATCTCCTGCGCTCAAAACGGGCGGACTGGAACGGTCTGTTCGAGGAGCTTTCCAGAGGGCGCCTTGCAGGGCTTCTGTTCGTTGCAGGATTCAATCAGGAGCTGTTTCATGAGATCGCCGTTACCTTTCCAAAAGTGCCGATTATTACCTTTTACTTTAAGGAAAGCCGGGAGCGGAATGTCGGGCATCTGTTCCTGTATGATACGGAGAAAATCCGGAAAGTGGCGGAGTATTTCCACCTGCTGAAGGTGAGAAGGGCCGCGCTGATCGGATGCGGCAGTCCTTTGAACCTGGAATCGTTCGCGGAACAGTGCCGGTCGCACGGCATCGAAACTCGCGAAGAGTGGATGCTTCTGGCTTCGGAATCCCATTCGAAGGCGGTTCCGAACATCCTGCGTCTTCTCTTTTCCCTTCCCGCTGACCGAAGACCCGATGGATTGTATATCACCGATGACAATCTCATTGACACAGTTCAGGAGACAATCATCGCCTGCGGCATTTCCGTGCCGCGCGAACTGAAACTTGTGACGCATTACAATTTCCCCGATTACAATCGTCCGGCGCTGCCCATGGGCAGAGTCGGTCCGGATCTCCGCTCCATTATCTCGCAGTTCATGACTCTTGTGGAAAATCTTCGAATGCATCGCGGGGAACAGGAATTTCAGGTAAGATACATCAACGATTTAGAATATCAGAAAGGAGAAAACAAGATATGAAAGTAAGAATCAGTTTTACATTGATAGAGCTCCTGATTGTAATTGCAATTATTGCGATCCTTGCGGCGCTTCTTCTGCCCGCTCTTCGTGCCGCCCGGAGCAAGGCGATGGCGATCAGCTGTACCAGCAATATGAAGCAGCTCGGACTTGCGTGGACATCCTACGCCATCAACAATGATGATATCGTGATTCCGGCTCATACGGGCGAGTTGAAGATGCAGAACAACGGATTTGACAACAAAGGTCTGGATTATGCTCAGCAGGTCACCTGGGTGGAGCTTCTGCGGGAAGGTCTTGGCATTCCGTTTGCGGTTCTGGGCAACAATGCCGGAGGGAACGATCCTCAGTGGACGCTGATGCCGCCCGGCTACCGGCAGGGCGGTCCGTTGAAGTGTCCGGCGTTTTCGGTGCATCCGGATATTCGGCATGCGACTCCGCATTACGGAATGGTTTATGAAAATATCGGGGGCGGTATTCGTTACAGCAGTGTGCCGATTCGGAAAATGAGTCAGTTTAAAAGGGGATCGAAGCGTATCGTATTTATGGATTCCCAGAGATGGACCGGCGAGACGATTGATTCTGCCGTGAATGAAGGATACTACTTGTTTTATTTCGGTGGAAAAAACATCAATTATGAACGTCATGGCGTCAGTAACACCGTTTTTGCCGACGGACATATGGAGGCTGTTTCCCAGGCAAAAATGATGGCATGTCCGCTCGAAGGCCCCTTTTTCAAGGAATATTTTGCTTCGGATCTCGGTCATAACTGGAACCTTTAAAATTTAGGAAAATGATTATGTCGAAACACTTTTGGATGGCTTCCGCTTTGATGCCCTTTCTTTCTCTTTGCGCCGGAGAACAGACAATCGCTTTTGCTCCGGAAACGGCGCTTTCCGTAAATGGAGTCCGGGAAATTCAGCCGGTGACCGGAATGGTCTGCAACGGTGAGAGCCGGATGAAGTTCGTTGAGGAGTCGAAGGCGTTGAACATTCCGGCAACCCGTCTTTATCTCTGGGTTGCCGCTCCTAGGGGAAAACTCTCCCTTGAGCAGCGCGTTGAGGCACTGCTGGCGAAGCGCTCTCCGGAAGCGATCGCGGAGGAATTTGACCGCCAACTCCATGTCGGCAGGTACCGGGACGGCAAAGCGCCTACGGCACAGTACTGGCAGCTTGAACAGCTCGGCGCCTGGAATGCCGTTAAAAATGTCACTCTTCATCTGGCGAATTTCCATCCGCGGAGCCGCGCGGATTTTCAGCCGTATGCCGAATACTACATCAACTGCGTCCGGGAGATCCGGAAACGGTATCCGAAGTTGGAGATCAACCGGCTGATGATTTTCAATGAACCCAATTATGAGTTTCCCCGGAGCTGGGATAAATCGCTCTCGGAAGGGGTGCGCCTTTTTCTGGACGGATACAATTATGTGAAGAAGGAGGTGGAACGGAATGTCAGCGGTCTGAACGTGATCGGCCCGGGACTCGCCAGTTCCGCAACGATGTCGTGGACCGGATGGAACGCATGGACTGTTCCTTTTCTCCGCACCGCCGGAACGGCAACGGAGTTCAATCAGCAGATTTATACCAACCGGTTCAACGATCTGCTTGCGTGGGACTCCATGCTGCAGGCGGCGTCTCTGGCGATCCGGGGAAAAGGAATTCCAACTGTTACGACGGAATGCAATGTTGATTTGACCATCCGCGATAAGAAATGGCAGGAGCACCGTTTCCACGTCGACCGGGTTCGAGACGAGGCATCGCTTCTGTTCGGCATGATGCGCTATCCGGATATTTTCCGGCTCAAGACCTATTTCCTGTATCTGTACACTTGCGATATCCGCGATCTGCATTACCGCCAGTCCGACGGCAGTGTCCGTCCCGCTCCTGTCTATTATGTGTTCCGCCTTCTGAACGATCTGCGCGGAACCCGCATCTATGCTGTAAATGACCGTGAGGATTCCCCGGTCGAGTGCATTGCCTCAAATGATCGCGGGAAGGTCGTAATCGCGCTTTTCAACCGGTCGGATCTTCCGCAGGCCGTGAAGCTGAAACGTTTGAACGGAATTGATTTTACCGGGATCGCTCTGGAAGAGCGTCTCTGGTATGAGAAGGAAACGGAACGTTTCCGTTTCGAGGAGCGGCGTTTTGCTCCGCGGCCCACGGAATTTACCCTTCAGCCGCGCGAACTGCGCAAATATACGACGGTTTCCGGCGACAAAATCCGCTCTGAACGACGGGAAACGGAAGTGTACAGCAAAGTCTATGCGCAAACGATTGCCGGCAAGCCGCTTTCCGTTCCGCTTCCTGTTCCACCCGGAGATGGCGCTGGATATTACCGTCTCCGCTTTGCCGTCTATGTCGATGACGTTCTCAATACCGATGTGGTCCGTTGGAGTTTCAATG
>CALXMJ010000408.1 GCA_944389445.1 uncultured Victivallales bacterium
CTCCAATATCGGACGCCGGATGAAGTCTATTTCGGAACTTGCAATCGGCAAACAGTGGGATATAGTAAAACAAGGGTCTTTACACCAATCTTTTAATAAAAGTTGTCCAACCTAGGGGAGAGGCGCACACTACCCCTCGACGCTACTTTGCTTCGTCTTATAACGCTCAATGATTTGCGTTTCAAAGGGTAATGTTCGCAAACGGGGAACGCGAAGTTCCACTTCGCCCGCGTTCGTCAGGAGTTTACGTTTGTAGCTTTCGGCCCGCGTATCCTGCCGATTCGGACTGCGCTGATACCTCGAAGCCTTGCAGATCGCGTCAGCTTCCGCATTCATGAGCGCATTCAGTGTATCCTCGAGCGACTACCGAACCAGTCCGTCAAGATGCATCCGAAACTCTTTTTCATCGATTTTAATCGCTCCGGAGATTGCCTTTTCGTTTTCTCGCGCTACATTTTCCATGGCCTGTTTTCCTTTCTTTTGATTACGGTTTGGTCACTATAATCAATCAGAAAACAGGCCTTTTTCAAGAGCCTTCTTTCAAAATGTGCGCAATTTTCCGGACGTTATCGACAATTCACGTTTGTCATCAGTAATCATTCAGAAACAAATATGCGCAAAGTTGCGGACACTACCTCTGATGATGTCGTAACTTCTACGCGTTATGCACGTAGACATTTTGTCAGAAAATCCTGTGCGGCAGCAACATCAATGCTTTCATCAAAATCAAGCACAATTTCCTCTAATGATCTACCGTCATATTGAGTGACACCACGAGAATTTCTGCCTGCCCAATGTTTGATAATTCTTGTCCCAGATAAAAGTTGCCGATGATACATAGAACAGAGACGGGTACTGATGCGTTTATTTTCGTTAATCGCAACTACATAGATTAGATAAACACTTTTTTCTTTGGAAAGGAATGTGAGCAACTTGTCAATATTGTAGCCTTTAGGATTACTTGATAGGAACAGGATCTTTGTCTTTATGTCTGTTTCCGTAAGATAATCCTCGAACACTCTTTTATAATCTCCTAATTTATCAGCAGTGAATATCTCTGGCAGAGGCGTTTTATTATGTAAGCAATGAATCAAACAATCTTTCAAATTCTCTTCGGAAGTTATCAAATATTCAATGATTCGTCCACGCAAATTAACATTGTCAATGAAGGCAGCTATCGCAATTTCAGATTCTACCGCCTTTACACGTTCGTATAAATCGTTATCCAAAACAGTGTACGCATCTGATTTCAAAAAAGAGATTGCTCTGTCTACTGAATTTCGAATACAATCGATCTGAGATTCGGTCGGGATAAATTTTCTTCCCGTTGGAGAGATATTGTTCGTTGCTTCAACTAATCGTTCAAGGTTTTCTTCAAACGTATAGTTTTCGTGCGAATTAAAGAGAAACTCAAAATTTTCGGAAGCGTTGACTATGCCCTCAAAAGAATGCATGATATCACTTCCATTGAAACTGCCCTTGATGTTATCACGCCGTAATGCTTGAGATGAGTGACTTATTTTTCGCAAAAAGGTTGTATTTGCAAGCATCATATAATTTCCCGTTGGAGTTACAAGGCATACGAAGAATGGTATTCCATCGTATTTATGCAGAGTTGAAAGAGAAAGAACTGTATTGGAAAAACTGGCTCTTGCTGCTTTACAAAAACGAATGGCAAACCATTTTCCATAAAATACGCTTCTATCATTCACGAGGTTAAATTCTCTCTGTACTTGAGCGGCCAACGCAGCTTTATCTGCGATGCCATTTCTGGCAAAAACAAATTCAACTAAGCTGTCAATAATCTCTCTGTTATACATTTCCTAAGTCTTCCCCAAAATCAAAAAGTGTTCGTTGTTCCTCTGATCTAATAGCGATCTTGGTTGCTTTTCTACTACGCTTGCATGGTATAGAGGACGAAATAGTAACTTGTGATTTTTGTTCAGATAAGGAATTGCGCTCCCAAAAAACGCCATCAACATAGCCTTGAATTTCAGTATCATCCTCAGCTATTGCAAGTCGCTGCTCTGCCCATACACAATACTGCGGCTCGATTTCAATACCTACGAAGTGACGGTTTAGTTTTTTAGCTACTACACTTGTTGTCCCAGAACCTAAAAATGGGTCAAAAACGACATCACCATCAGATGATGATGCAAGCATGATTTTCGCTATTAACTTTTCTGATTTCTGTGTGGGATGAGCCGTATTTTCAGCCATAGACCAAAACGGAATAGTGATGTCATCCCAAAAATTTGATGGACAAGTATCACGATAATTTCCGCTTTTAGATTCCATCCAATCTTTTGGCTTTCCATTAACACGATAGGGAGCAATAACCTTTTTTCTGATTTTTACGGCATCAAGATTAAAAGTAAAGTTATTGCTATTAGTTGCAAACCAAATGTCTTCCATTCCATTTTTCCAATTTTTCTTTGCACCGCGCCCTTTTTCACGTTGCCATGTGATACGGTTTCGCACGCAGAATAATTCTCCCAGCACTTTGCCGATGATTAGGCTTGTTTCCCAATCACAACATACATAAATTGAGCCGGTGTCTTTTAGTAAAGGCTTAACGCCTCTTAACCATAGCCTTGTATATTCTTCGTAGTCCGAATCTTTCTTTTTGGAAAAAGTCGTTCCATTGAAAGATTTTGTCAGATTATACGGAGGGTCAGCAATTATTAAATCTACGCTATCAGGAGGCAATAAAGAGCAGACACAAAATGTATCGCCGAGTATTGTTTTATCCAGAACATTGATAAGCGAGTTCTGCTTTTCAGCAACGGACACACAGCGATTTAGGTAAATTGCGCCCTCAGTTATAGGTGTATCTATTGTTTTATTTCGTTCTGCTTTTTGATTTGCCATAATTGTTCACCTTATCCTAATTGTACTTTATCTCCGGTATTAGATTTAGCATTGAACCATTCATTTTCTATATGATTGAATAGTCCAATTTATTTTTACCACAAAAAACTGTAGAAGTTCTGACATCATCAGACGATCTGTTGTATTTCCTTTTGGGTTGGAATGTTGTTACTATACTGCAACATTTTCTCTTTTGCAAGAACCAAAGAATCCGGTAATGTCAGCGTTGTTGTTTTTCCATCCATAGCAGGACATTCCGCTGTGCAGACATGGTTCATTAGATTCCCGCGTTGTTCATTCGGATCGTTCGCAGGCTTGAAACTCACGTTCCCATCCCGAACACGATCGATAAGAGGCCTCACGACGATGGTACTGCACAACAGAGTGTGGGAGAGTAGTTCGATGCCGGGATTTTTTTTGCCTCAGCTCCGGAAAAATCTCATGCCTCCTCGCCTCATCACCGCAAGCATCCCTTCCGCAGCTTCCGGTTTAATAAAAGCTGTCCAACCTATAGGGGAGAGGCGCAAAGCGCTGTCGAGAAAGTCTGTGCGGACTGGAACAGAACTCGGTTAGGGATCGCGCGCGCATTAATATGTTTTTATGCCAGTTCAATTGTAATTGTGTGAGTCCCTTCCAATCCATGAGGAAGCAGAGGAGCACAGCTTTTCCCATCCAGAGAGAAATGCTTTATCCTGTTTCCGGACCCTTTCAGGGTGATTTCTAAAGAGGCACCATGCACGAATACTCCGGATAACCGCAGTTCGTTCCATCCACTGGGCAGATTCGGATGAAATTCAGTTCCCTCTTCTGTAAATGTCAGTCCGAAGAGAGCATGATGAACCGCGGCAAGAATCGCAGTTGCTCCCCAGTTCTGATGTTTTTTTGCCGGATGACCCCAGAGTTTCGGATTGCCTGTTCTGGCATGATAGATTTCCCAGATGCCATCGTTTTCCTGAATCAGACGGCAGAGATTTTCCAGTTCTGAACCGAGTCGTTCTGTTTCGCCGAAAGCGGCACAGGCCTGCATCCAGATCCCGTTCACCTGCGGCCAGATTGTGATGTTCTGCGGGGTATGGTATCCGTGGTCCGTTGATCCTGTTTTTCCGCTACCGAGATAGTTGTTGTCCAGACTCGGCCAGATCACGGGAAGTCCATTGGGTTCCAGATGGACCCGTTCGAAGATCTGCCGGGCGGAAGATGGCGTGGGGATTCCGAACAGCAGAGCGAAGCCGAGTCCGCTTCCTTCCTGAAACCAGGCTGGTTCGCCCCTGCGGGAGGTGGCCCCGTGGATGAAGTATGCGGGAATGCCGTTCGGCGAGTTCTGAAAAAAATATGTTCGGATGTTTTCTGCAAGCGAATCGGCTTTTTTCCGATACTCAGCAGCGAGTGCATTCTCTTGCCCGAGAGCATCCAGAATTGATGCGGCATCGCGATAGGCTTTGACATACAGCGCATTTGTGCTGAGGGTCATTACTTTCACGGCATCGGGGTATTCGGCGACACAGGATTTACCATCCTTGATTTCCGCATAGGGCAGGGGGAGCGCTCCGATACTGTCGAGGAAAAGCCGGGACCGCGGAAGAGGCCGAATTCGGGAACGTAGTAATGGGTTTCCTGATAAGCAAGGGTTTTTCTGGAAACCTCTGCGGAAAGGGCTAGAAATTGCCTGTTGCGGGTGATGAGCCAGTGTCGGTAGGCGGCGAGGATCCAGAGGTGCTTGTCCCAGAACTGGAGATCATCGAATTTGCCGTCTGCGATGCTTCCATTGACCATTCCGTCGGCGAGAAGGGCCCGAAGAGTGTTTTCTGTGATTCCGGGGGCCAGAAAACTTCCGGCGGCATAGGCGTTGCAGGCACCGTCGCGGGTCCAGATGTCGCTGTATTCGCCGCCCGCGACGAATACGGATTTCCCGTTCCGGTTCACGCAGTTGATATTGAACATCACATGGAGTGCTTCCGTGTAAGCGTTTTCAAGCAGTTTTCCAGCTTCCGAGTTTCCTCCGTCAAGGGAAGGCAGATGAAGTGTTTCCTGTTTCAGATACCAGGGGCGGAGATGAAATGTCTTCATTTTTATTTTGAATTCCTTTTTTCCAGGGTGACCGCTTTGAATGCGACGATTCCGCGGTTTCGATTTTTCAACACGATTCCTGTCAGCCGTTTTTCCGGAAGCGGATTTGCCATTCGTACGGGGAAAAGACCGTATGCCAGCAGTTCCGGAGATTCAAACCGGATTCCCGGCGGGAGGGATGAGTCTTTGGAATGTCCGGCAAGGAACCAGTCGGCGGTTTCTTTCTGTGCGCGGATCGGCAGAATACGTCTGGTGCCGTCCTCATAAACCAGTTCGAAGTCGGCGAGAAGCGTTCCGGGGGTCTGGGGATTGTACATAGTTGCTCCCAGAAGCCAGACGGCATCGGCGGACGCTGGCGGAAAACGGAGCGTTTCGCTTTTTCCGGCATTTTTCCATTCGGAATCTGCTGCCGCGAGCCAGTTTGAATTCAGATGAAAGGGAATGCCGGCTATCTGTTTTTTCCCGGTTCCGATGACATCCGCCCATCCGAGATGGATCATGCCGGTTTTCGATATGAGCGAATTCGGCTGTTTTCTGTCCGGAATCGGAATTGGAATCGCCCTGTCGTCCTCCAGACGCGGGGGATCGTATCGGAAGAGTTCCACATCATCCAGCAGGACCTCCCCTTTTCCGAGGATTCCGAAGATCGCGGCGACAGTTCCGGGAAGTTTGTCAACTTTGATATCAAATGTCAGCTTGACGAACCGGTCTTTGGGAGGCGTCGGGAACACTTTCCGTTTGAGCCATGACTTCGGTGTCGTGTCGAACAGCGAAAGATACGGCCGAGGGGAGCCCGAAAGCGTACGGAAGTGCGCCGTCATCCGGTAGTTGCCCGGCGCGGGAAGACGCAGATAGGAGAAGAGATAGACATCCTTGCCCGAGGCTGAAATGCGGGCCGCGTATTTGCCGCTGCGTCCGCTTTTTTCCGCAATGGAGATGCGTCCGTCCGGATCGCGCTGCGTGCGGAGCTGCCAGGTGGCGAAACTGCATTTGTCGATGCCGTCCAGATCGTCTCCTGTGAGATCCTCGAATCCGGGATTGGCCAGAAGCTGACCGATTCCCGTCTGCCGGAAGGAGAGGACCTTCAACGGTTCCGGAGAAATCACATAAAGAATTTGACCGTTCAGCGGCAGGATTCCGTTTTTCGTCCTGACTTCCCGTCCCAGCATGTCGCGGACGGAAAGGGTCCGGTTCTTTACTCTGACCTCATAGTTTCCGGCGCTGCTTCCAAGAACGGAAAGATGCGTTCCATCCGTTCGCAGAAGAGTGCAGGCCGCATCGAAATCGGGTTCCGGCAGTCCGGGGATTCTGCCGGAAAAACGATCGCACTGACGCAGATATTTTTGGCAGACTCCGAGAACATGAAGCGGCAGTTCCGGCGAACTCGTATGATAATCCGACAGGAACGAGCCCCATCCGAACGAAAAATATTTCTCAAATCCAAGTTCCAGAAACCAGAAGTTGATGATTGCCGTCAGATAAGCGCGCCGATGCGGATCCTGAATCACATGCCACATCTGTTCGCTCTGCCAGAGCGGCATTCCCGGTTTGACCGCATGGACAAGCTGCTTGTGCCGTTTCGCCTGAGTCGTAACCGAGTATGCGTGGAGATTCCATGCGTCAATATAATCGGCGGCGCCAAGTTTCAGCAGATCTTCCGGCATTTTCTGATCGCAGTGCTCCCCGCTTCCGAATCCCGAAATCAGGACTCTGTTTTCCGGAGCGCTCCGGTGCAGAATCCGCGAAGCGGCTGTGAGCAGTTCATAATATTCTTTCGTAGTGCCGCTGAAGGACGCCGCCCGTTTGGGCGGGTGCCAGTCAACTTCATTCCAGATTTCATAATGGGTGACCCTCCCTTTGAAATGTTCGGCTGTGCGTTCGACATAACGTTTCCAGTCCTCAATGGATTTCGGCTTCCAGGTCCCCGGATTCCGTTCAAACAGGGAGCCTTCGGGACCCTCGAAATCGGGTTTTTCCGCCGCCCAGAAAGGCGGATAGCCGAGAACGGCAAGAACATTGACGCCGTTCTTTCTGAAATTGTTGATCGCACGGTCGGCGGACCGGAAATCAAATTTCCCTTTGCCGGGTTCCAGCTGATGCCACAGCAGATGGCTGGCATTCCAGGAGCGTGTCCAGCGGATGCCGAGTTTTCGCAGAATGGCAGCGTCATCCGGCGCGGCTGTCCCGAGATACTCTTCCAGCCTGCCTGCGGGAGCTTTGCCGGTATCCGGCAGGACGGATAACGAAAAATTCCAATCCTCCTTTCCCGCTCTGATATTGGCCGAGTAGAAGCCCGCGCTCAGGACAGGCAGAGTAACCTTTTTTTCCTGCTGAACACTTCCGGCGGGAAGCGTCACCGTCCGACGGATAGTTCTGGAATTTTTTTCGTTGAATCCCGTAAGGCGGAACTCGACGGGCAGGGCAACCTCCCTGTCCGTCAGATTGTTTCCGACAAAGGAAAGCGGAAACGTCTTACCCTCCGGGACGATACGCGAAGCCGTGGAATCGAACGGAATCAGGCTTATCGGAGTGAGTCTGCGGATTTCCGGAGCGGCGAAAAACTGCGGTCTGGCAAGATCATTGGCAAGAAGCGTGCATTCGGGATCAGCCCGGAACGGTTCCGCGGCATTTTTCTGCAATGCCGAGGCCGGAAGCTGGCATGCGGAAACTTTGATGCGGCTCGTCCGGAACGGTTCGCTGTTGATTACCTGAAGTTCCGGGGCAAGGTCATGCAGTTCCGCCGGGAACGGCCTTCCTCCGATCCGTCTTCCGCTTTCATAGAAGATCATTCCCTTCGGACCCCATGTGACTGCCAGATTGACGCTCTGACCGGCTTTGACGGGAGAGTTCCGGTCTATGAGATAAATCGGTCCTTTCCGTGTCCGGAGCAGAGCATAAAGCCCGTACTGTTTTCCATCCCTGCTCCGGGCGGGGGAATAGATTCCGAGGATCGTGCGGGTCTGCGGGTCGTTGACTTTCCCGAGAATCTGAATGGCAAACGGCCAGCCTTGTCCGAGATCTTTGATGTCGGCGGAGGGAGTGATTGTAATTTCGACGGTTCCCTGTTTCGGATTGATGACTCCGGCAGTCGGAAATGCGATTCGTCTGAGATTTTCCTGAAGCGGTGCGCCGAAAGAGAGTGCAAACGGCAGGAGGAGGAAAAGTAAAATTTTCTGAATCATCGGTTTGTTTCCTTTATTCGATTGTCCACGGAGAGTTGCCAGTGGTGTTTTTGAGCGGACCGTTGTATATCGCCTGACAGGCTGTTTCTCCGCGTCCGGCTCCTGTCACATTTCCGACATGTCCGTCCACAAATGTAATGTTTGCCTGCGTCAAGTTGCCATGAACGGGCCAGACCACATATGCGTTTGTCGTGTTATAGTAAGAGTGAATCAGGGAAGCTCCGACCGTCCGGTCGTATCTGGCGGAATCCGCATAGGCGATTTTTCTGGAAGGACTTTTGACCTGTATCACTTTTTTCATCGGATTGCCGGAGGTCAGAGTCGGTCCGAGAACCTGATTGTAGCCGTATTCGGCAAACCAGGATTGCCAGTTGGACCATTTAAACGGTTTTTTGCGCCATTCCCTGTAATAGAGATCCGCCGCGCTCCCCGTGGGGTACCGAGCCGGACACCAGAACAGATCGACGGTCACATATTTGCCCTGTTCCAGCACAAACGGCCAGTATCCCTGATTGTTGTTGCCGGCAGGATCTTCTTCCCAGCGGTAACGGTGCATGAAACCGTCGGAGTCATCCGCGTATTGATGGAAGGCAAGCCCCAGTTGTTTGAGTTTCGAGGCGCAGGCAATGGAACGTGCCTTGTCCCGTGCCGAATTCAGCGCCGGCAGAAGCATCCCGGCTAGGATGGCGATGATCGCAATTACGATCAGGAGTTCTATCAGTGTGAAATGTGCTGCGGGTGTTTGTTTCATTTTTGTCTCCCTGTGTTGTTTTATGATATTTTTCCTGTGTTATTGTATTTTCCGGAATCCGGGGGAAGAAATGACGGCATCTCCGGAGGTGCGGATGCGCAGATTCATCACTACGGTTTCCGGTTTGATTCTGATTTCTTCCGCAAAAACCTGATCCGTTTTTCCGGAGAGCGGAAAGACAGCCGTTTGCTTTGCGGAAGGTTTTTTCCATTCCCGGTGCGGGAATTGTTCCAGCTCGACGAAAACGCGGGTCCCTTTTGCACCGCGGCAGCGGAGGGTAAAACGGTTGAGTCCCTTTTCCAGTCCGGCGAGTTCCTTCACTTCCAGAACGGCGGTACGGGAGAGAACGGCTTCGCCTTTTTGCAGATCGGCTTTTGCGCCCGAAAGCAACTCCCAGCCATCCGGAATTCCATCCTCATTGAGATCGACGTTCAGCGGAGGCATGATATCGGAATTTGGATCGGCTTTCTGCGAGTAGAGAATCTCCGCCCACTCTGTCTGCGTGCGAACCGGAATGCGTTTTTCCCGGAGCCATGCGAGCAGTTGACGATGAGAATCCATATACGCTTTCCAGCCTCCGGGAATCCTCCGCGTGTTCATGTGACTGAGAAAAATCAGAACACGGTGCCGGGCGACAGCATCGGCAATCTGTTTTTTAATTTCTTTCAGCGTTGCCTGTTCATCGAAGAAGTGGAAGCCCGGGCGCATGGCAAAACGGTAGCGGTCCGGAGCCGGATCATTGAAACAGTTGAAATAAGGATAGACTTCCGGGACGCAGGAGGCGGAGCGGTAGCGATACTCTTTGCCGTAGATTTCGCGGATCTCTTCGACGGTGAGAAACGGTTCCCATCCTCCGGGCTGGCACCAGACTTTCGGATCGGGAATGCCGTATTTGCGGAATCCCATGCGGCTCCGTTCCGCCATGTAGCGGATCAGGGCTTTGGACGGCCGGATTGCCATGTCGCTGCACAGGATCATCGGCTCGTTTTTCACCGACAGATTCACCCCGCCGGTTCCCCAGAAGGTGAAAAGGCGGCTTTTGCCATCCATGACGCGGATCCCGTAGAGTTTCCCGGTGGACGGAATATAAATTTTCCGGGTGAAAGTAAGATGTTTCTGAAAACCGGGGTCGTCCGCTTTCAGTTCGTTGCCGCTGACCGATCCGGTAAACCGGATGTTTTCCGGGTGATCCTTCCGGAATTCATACTGGAAAAACACCCAGTTCGATCCCGGGCGCGTTTCAGCGGCAAAAGGAAGTTTTGCCGCTTCCTCGAATTCCTGTTTTGCCGGATAGCGGAGTTGAAACATGGCATGTCCCGGGGTGTGGTCCATGATTTCATGTCCCCGTTTCGCCAGCTCCGCGAGAAGTTTTCCCTGCTGTGGAAGTGCAATGCTGTCGGGCATCACGGCAAGACACATGCGGAAACCGTACTGCTCGAACAGGGCGCCCATTTCGCTCCATTCAGCGATCGTGTGGATGTCATCGTAGCGGAAGCAGACTCCTCCCTGTTTGGAGGCAAGCTCTTCTGCGGCATCCATCCGGAAAATGCAGCTCAACCCGAAGAGGCAGAGAAAGAGCAGACGGATTCTCCGGCACATCGGGATTTCTCCTCTTTTTTCCATTCTATTCTCCCTATTGTTCACATGAAACTTTTACGACGATGGAGCGGCGGAAGTCCGGAAGTCCGCACCAGCCGTCGCGGACCGGAGCGGAAATTTCCCTGTCCTCCCAGGGCAGATAGCAGACGCACTTTCCGCAGCTTTCGACGGGAATTTTTTCTCCGTGCAGCGATTCCGGAGTTTTCCCTTCGACCAGCTCGCTTTTCCAGTTGCTCTGCTTGTCGCGGCACCAGAGAAGGGTGTGTTTTTTTCCGCGCAGTCCGTAGATTCGCAGATGGTGCGTTTCCGTATGATACGGGACAAACCGTTCCTGCACCGGATCCACACCCTTCACCGTTCTGGCAAAGCGGGCAAAATGGTGGTAAAGATGATGCTTCTGGATGTAGAGATGATCCCAGTGCCATGCCTGTCCGCATCCGGCGCTTCCGGCGAAAAACGGAGCAAACAGCATATCGTGGAGAAGAGTCCCTTCCGTGTCGAGGGCATAGAGATCCGAGTAGCAGGCGTGATTGGCTTCTACTGCGCCGCATTCCGCTAGAAAAACCGGAATCCGTCCATTCCGGTCGCGGAGTTCCCGGACGGCATCGGCGCAGAGAACATCCATCGGTCCCCGGCAGACATCCAGTTCCGCTCCCGGATCCAGATATCGGTGTACCTGAAGAAAGGCATTTCCCGGAAGCGAACCGAGATAATCATAATGCCGATAGCCGGCCGCTCCGGAAAAACTGCCGAGATTCTGCACGATCATCTGATGCGGAAAGAGCGAGGAAAGTTCCCGGATCATAAAGCCGCTCCACGCCTTGAGCTCGTCTGAGAGTCCGAGGCAGTTGATCTCGTTCCAGAGCTCCCACGCAATCACCGCTTCCGAATCGCCGATCCCCGCTTCGGCAAGATGCCGCGCCTTTGCCAGATAGAGCGATCTGCACTCAGGAGAGGCCAGATACTCCCGCATACTGGATACCAGTCCGAGATAGAGAGGCTTGTTGAAATCGACCACACCAGGGAACAGCTCCGTGTCTCTGCCATGACCGATATGCCGGAAATGTTCCAGCGTAAACTTGATCCGGATGCCGAGACGTTCCGCCAGTTCCACAATAAAACGGATATGCGACAGATTTCTTTCGCTGAATTCGCCGGGCCGATCCGGCATAATGTCGAAAAACGGAACTCCGAGCCAGATCCGGATGAAATTGCCTCCGTTTTCCGCAAAAGACGTCATCCAGGAGCGGAAGAGTTCCAGAACCTCCGCTTCCGATTTCCGGTCGGAATCCCGGACAAAGCAGAGATTCAGTCCGATGGGAAGCCACGTTGAACCGTCCTGATTCTCAAAATAACGGGGATCAAGCCGGCTGGGTCGAATAAATTTCATAGCGGATCATTTCCTTTCTTCTTCGGGTGCATTTCTTGAAACAACCGTATAAATTATACTTCTTTTCGAAATAAGCCGCAATAGGGGTTTTTCAGTATTTTATGCAAAATTTTGCATCAAAAACGGTTTGAAAACCGTCTGATCCGGTATTATTTTCCCGGAACAAACCGAAAGGACAAAAAATGATGAAGCGAATCAACGGGCGTGATGTGGCTCTGGCGGCGGGCTGTTCACAGGCTACTGTTTCAAGGGTCATCAAATCGGATCCCCGGATCAGCCGTGAAACCCGGAAACGGGTTCTGGACGTTGCCCGGAAACTCGGATACGATATGCGGAGCAGTTCGGGCGGCTGGGGGGTGGGAGTGATTGTCTGTTTTGATCCGAACGATATCAACGGATATTATGCCAAGATTCTTGCTTCAGTGTGCAAGGAGATTTTCCAGCGCGGACTGCATCCCGAACTGATCTGGCAGAAGTCGCTTCAGGAGGGGTGCACCCGCTCTTTCCGGGGGATTATTGACTTGTATGGGACTCCGGACGAAGAACTGGTCTCGCTGTTTCAGGTTCCCGTCGTGCGGATCAACGGAAGCGCGAATCACCTGAATCACATCTGGTCGGTCAATTCGGATAGCGCTTTTGGGATTGTCGCCGGCGTCCGTCATCTTCTGCGGAATGGGCATCGCGATATCCGCTTCGTATCTCTGGAGGGAATCCTGAACGAGAAAAAGAAAGCAACTCATCGCTGGGATGGTTTTCTCAACGCAATGCGCGGCGCCGGGATCAGCGATCCGGAGACCCATGCCATTTTTTTTCACAATCAGATGGAAACCGATCAGAACCGGCTGGAACGCGCGATCCGGAAAGCGGTCCGGGAAGGATGCACCGCCCTGATCTGCGTCAACGCGGTTCATACGCTGAAAGTCAATGCCGCCCTGCATTCGCTGCATCTGCGGATACCGGATGATATTTCTCTTATCGACTGGGAATACGACAGAGTTTCCGAATATCTGGATCCGCCGCGGACCACCGTCATGACGGATTATGCGAAACTTGCCTCCGAAGCACAGGATCTCCTGACGGAAATCCTGAAGACGGGAGAACTTCCCCCCGATCGAACCGTTCAGACAAAACTGATAATTCGGAAAAGCACCGCGCCTCCGCCGGAAAAAACAGAACATCCCACATCCCGGAATAGAAGATCCGGATGAATCCATGCGGATTTCCGGGACTCTCCGGGATTTTGCCGGATCTCTTTCTGTTCCGAAACGGGAACTGCTGTTCTGCGGTATCCTGTTGGTGCTTCAGGTTCCCTTCCAAAAAAAAACGAATTACGGGAAAATCCGATTTCCCGTAATTCCGTTTCAGCAAAACCGGCTGGACGATCCGGCTGGGGGCAGACTCCGCATCTGGAATGCGGGCCTGCCCTCGGAGAGTTTTTTACGCTTCCGGTTCAAAAGAGAGCGAGAACTCCCACTGGTATGTGGTGCCGGCCGGATATTCCACATCCTTCTCGGTCCATTTCGCGGGTGGAGTGATATAGAAGGAGAAATCCTTTCCGCCCCACATGCGGGAATCCATGAAATCAATGCATTCCTCTTTTGCCGCGCTAAGAATGAATGTTCCTTTTCCAGTGGAGAGAGCAATGGATCTGCCTTTGAGCTGGAAGGCTTTGTTGAATGTTTCGGGAAGAACTTCGAAGCGTTCCTGTCCCTTGTCCGTCACGCATTTGACTCCGCGGCCGAACAAGGCCGGCGGCATGGAAAGGATCGACTGAAAGAGAGTATAATTCGTCAGAAGGGGGACATTCAGCTTTACGGAGGATTTGACCGTGATCTTCTTCGGAGTCAGAGTCATTTCCACTTTGTAATCGGCGGCATCCTTCAGAACCGTATTTCCGAGTTTTGACTCGGTTGTTGCCGTCATTGTGGTTCCTTCGCGTTTGCAGACGGCCTGTCCGGTGTAATCCCATCCCTGGAAGAACCGTGCATCGTATTTTTTTGCATCTTTCGGCAAATGATAACCGCCGTTGATCTGGATCTGATTGCAGAGCAGCTGTCCTTTGTATTTCAGATTCATGAGCATTCCGTTTTTGGAAATTTCTGCACTGAAGCCGTCGCTAGTGTAGTTTTCCGCAAAGAGGCCGGTTCCGGCGATCAGCGCCGCCGCACACAAAATCTGTTTCCATTGTTTCATCTGTTCACCTCCGTTTTTTCCGCCGTCAGGCCGATCAGACCCACAACGGCATCTCCTTTTGTTTTTAATACGATTGTTTTTACGGGATCGCCGGGATGGGGGTTGTTCCAGGAGCAGAGGAAGACACCCACCACTCCGCTTTTATTCATACCGCTCCATCCGCAGACGGCATGATTCAATTTTTTCGAAGGTCCCCACCAGTCTGTGATGTTGTCACCTTCGATGATTGGAATCATGACTTTTTTCCCTGAGTCATACTGTACTTCATACTCTCCGACTTTTCCAGCGCCGGAAGCCATCCATGCGCCGGAATGCAGAAATAAAAGCCGTTTTACCGGCATGCCGACGCGGATTTCACGGCTCTGAGGACGGAACGGCAGCGATTTGTTGCCGGAAACAACGACACAGGAGCGTCCGCCGTTTTCTTTCGGGTCAATGATCCGGAACGGCACTCCGCCGAGGATCTGTCTGCCGACCGGTACGGGAGAGAGATCGTTAAGCGGTCCCTGATCGGTCCATCCGCCCTTTCCATCTTTGGCGACCTCGTCGGCGAACGCCATATTGGCTGCGTCTTTCAAGGAAATAAAGACTGCGGCGGACTCTTTCAAGCCTTTTACTTTGATTTCGTATCCTTGGAACGGCGAAGCGTTTTTCCGGGTGGCATCATCCACGATGGAAGCCAGCAGACGGCGGGTCAGAAGCGCGGCCGCAGAATCCGTTCGGAAGGTCGAGGTGACTTCCGACTGTGTCAGGAACACATCGCCTTTCCCGAGTTTCAGATGGGCATTGACCATGCCGAAATTGTCCGAACCCCATTGCGTTGTATCGCCGCCGACCGTCAGGGCCGCCTCCGAAACGGGACGGATATAGGTCCGGTAGATGGACCAGTCCTTCTGGTTCCAGCAGAAAAATTCCTTCTGAGTCATGCCCTTCAAAACCGGATGATCAAACTGGAGAATCTCGGAAAACTGTCCGGGGCCCGCCAGGGAATATTCCAGTTCCGGAAGGAACGGAATCCGTCCGGAAACCGTCTGGTCGAAGACAAGCAGACGTCCTCCGTTCTGAACAAATTCCCGGATCTCATCCGCCGCATTGCTTACTTTGCCGTCGATGGAGCCGTTTCCGATGATCAGAACGTCATACTTTTCCAGATTTGCAAAATTGGCAACCGGGGTAAACGGCAGTCCGAATGCTTTCAGCACCTTGGTCGAATTATAGGGCTTGAGTCCTCCGAATACGGCGGATGCGTCATAGAGGGCGATTTTCTTATTCGTTTTCAGCGGGGTGAAAATTTCCGCGCGGTTCCGGAGATTCAGTCCGCTGTCGCGGCGGTTGAGTTCTTTTCCATCCGCGAGGAAGCGATAGACCAGTCGGTATTCTCCATTTTGTTTCGGGAGAGCGAGAGTTACCGGAACGATCCGCTTTTCGTTGCTTTTGAGCGTGCCGATTTTTCTTGTCAGAACGTTTCCGACGGAGACTCCGTTTTTCTCGACTCCGATTTCCAGCACAACGTTTTTCACGCTGTGTTCCGAATTATTGATCAGATACGCATTGGTGGAAACCGATTCTCCGGTGAATCGGTTCGGTGCGACATAGTCCAGAATCACGATTTGCGGCGCGCAGACTCTCTTCAAATAAGGATACGCCTCGTTCGGCTCGAATTTCAACCGGTCGAACGGGTACGCCGACTTCGGCATCTGGAAGAACGGACCGGAAAGAGCTTCATAGCCGTCCATTTCCGGCCAGAGCTTCCGCTGAATTTCCAGAATCCGGTCTGTATAGATTCCCCGGCCTAGATTGCGATGGTATTTGTAGTTTTTCATTCCCCAGTTGCGAACCCAGTAGAGGGCCAGGAATGCATTGCCCGGTTCCTTTGTGTGCCAGTCGTTGAGGGCATAGAGCGCTTTTTTCCAATTCGGAGAGGATGCGTTTTCCTGCGGCCAGATGCCGTCCGTGATCCAGGCATAATAATGCTGGGCAAAATAGACGGTCTCCCCGTTGACGATGGGGGCTGATTTGCCGGGGAAATGCTTTCGGATCAGCGCGATGAAATCTTCTGCGACCGGCTGGCAGTAGGCAAGCGGCATATTATTGATGCTGCCCGTGTAATCGTGCGTGTCGACATAATCCATTTTTTCTGTCCGGCAGAGCGTTGCCGCATTGCTGCCGTCCTTCCAGAATCGCCCGGAAGAGGAAGTGATGGGACGTTTTTGCCGATCAATCCGGCGGTATAGATCGTACAGATTGTTCAGCATTGCCGTCGCCCGCGGAGTATAATCTCGCAGCTCGTTGCCGAAGCTGAAGGTGCAGACGGAGGGATGGGAATATTTCCGATGAATCCTGCGGGTGATTTTTTCGACAAACTGCGGCAGAAGTTTTCCGTTTTTATCGGAAGCTCCGTCAAAGCCTTTCACATCAATTTCATCGGCACGCACGGCGTTTTTCAGGCGGACCGTGGGATAATTGAGCTCGTCCGTCAAGATGAATCCGAGTTCATCCATGATGTCGTATCCGGTCGATGAATATTGACTGCTGTGAATGCGGACATGATTGATATTCAAATCCTTGTATGTCTGCCAATAGGTGCGCAGCGCATTGCCTTCGTTGGTTGTCATGGCGAAAGAGTATCCGTGGTCGTTCCGGGGATATTCATTGCCCTGGCAGATTCCGCGGAGCATGACCGGTTTTCCGTTCAGGACGAAGTTCCCATCCTTTATGCCGAAGGTACGCATCCCGAACCGCTGCACGCCGGTGACTTCCCCCTTCCGGTTCCGGAATTTGACTCCGTAAAGAAACGGGGATTCCGGCGACCACAGTTTCGCATTGTTTACAGAGGCCTTTCCGGCGGCATATCGTTTTCCGTCTTTCCGGTAGGCTTTCCCCAGCGTGAAGGATGCGGCGCGCCTGCCGCTTTTCCATTCGAAAATTTCCCCGTTCCAGAGATCGGTATCCTCCGGTTTTTCCGAACCGGAAAGCAGACATTCGAAAGAGACGTCGCGGAGATTGTTTTCCGGGGTAACGAGGATCCGGTCGCTCCACGCGGCGGGCTTCACATCCAGATGGACTGTCCCGAGGATTCCGCAGTACGGAGCCCAGACCTTCCACATCACAGGCTCCCCGGTATGAAACAGGCGAACGGCAATGGTGTTTTTTCTGCCCGGACGGAGAAGATTTGTCACATCGTACTGGAACGGTTCGCCGGGGCCTTTGTAATCCCCGTAATCCGTCGGCATGATGAAGTCCTCTTCTCCGACAAGGGTTCCGTTGACCCAGACCTTGAAGACTCCAAGCACTTCATTGAAATAAAGAATCGCCCGTTCACCCTTTTTCAGAACAGGCGCCTGAAATTCTTTGCGGAACCATACGACTCCCCCCCATGTTTTTTCTTCTGCGGAAGGATTCGGATTCAGAAAGGGCGCATGCAGATTATTCGGGACCAGATCCTTGCCCCAATCGGAATCCCTGCATTCCGGAAGATGGTATTTTTGTTTTGTCCCTTCATCGTTCGGATTGTTTTTGCGGTCGGAAGAAACCTTTTTCAGTTTCCACCAGCCGGAAAGCTGCATCCGTTTCAAGTGCGTCTGATAGATATCCCAGGTCTTGAAATCCGGCTGGAACTCTTCCGGTTTTTCTGCCGCGGACAGACTCAAAGCCGCGGCAAGAAGGGAGAAAATCCATTTTGTCTTCATTTGCTGATCCTCATTATTTATACATGTAATAAAGTCTCTTATTACGATTGGATGCGTTGTCCAGCATAAGCGAATAGCTGTTGCATTCCACATGCCCGTCGAAGTAGGCGTTGTTTGACGCGGAACGTCCGTTGTGACGATAGGTGATCCAGTTTTTCCATTGAGTCGGTCCGGAGTCCTGATTAATGTTTTCTCCGTAGGTCAGAGTCCAGGAGCGTTCCGTTCCGTTTCCGACGACAGGTTGTCCGCCCAGAGTGGATTCCTGAAAGAATATTTTTGACGACGGCGCAAAAACCTGGTTCAGTACGACCCCTTTTTCCTTGCTTTCCTCCATACTCACAGGATCCTTTACATCCTGCATTCCGAAAATATTGGTCGCCATTCCGATATCCGCCCGGTTCCATCCTTTCTGTGTCAAATCCACTACAGGACACAGGAAGGGTTTGTACCAGTACATGGGATAGTTTTTGCTGTATTTGATTCCAGCCAGGCGCAGAAAATGTTCATTTCGAGTCCAGGTGGAGGCCATGAAATCGCTGGTTGTCTGCCTCGGAAGCATTTTCCCGTCGTTGTCGTCTGCATACTGCAAAGCGGCGAGGATCATGGTTTTCATTGTTCCCATGCAGGTGGTCTGGAATGCTTTTTCCCGTGCCGAATTCAATGCCGGAAGAAGAATTCCGGCTAGAATTGCAATAATTGCAATAACCACTAAAAGTTCTATCAGCGTAAATTTTTTTCGTCTTGTTTTCATAAAGAAAGCCTCCTATTTTATCACCATTGGTAATTTTATTTTTTTGCATTCCACCGGAGAGGAATCCTTAACCAAAGCTTTTTTCATTAAGCGAACCCCTTCCTCGACCAGTATTTCGAAAGGCAATCCGTAGATGATCTGGTGAAATCCCGGATGCGGCGGCAGTGCGATGGAACTCTGGACGAGACAACACTTTTCCTTCAGTGAAGGATCTGTTTCAAGAAGGATATCATTCACTTCGTTTTCCGCAAAGAGCGTATTGCAAACCGCATCAACAGGGGCTCCATAAGCGATCACTTTTCTCAAGTCATCCAGACAGGTGAATCTGTCCTTCAGGAACAGATTTTCATTCAGTGGAATGCCGGCTTCCCGATAGATTTTGCGGATTCCATTGAAAGAACGGTCCCATGGCGGAGTATCCGGCAGCAGAACGATATGTTTCCGACCTTCTTTCAGGAGTTGTCGAGCGCAATCCTCTCCCCAACCTTCAAAATCGAACAGGACGGATGGAATTCCTTCGATCTCCCGTCCCAGGGTGACAACAGGCATTCCATCTTTCTGCAGTCTCCGGATAACTTCAATGCCTTTTTCCGTCGGGGATTCCCAGAGCAGTCCGTCCAGCTGTTCATTGACGATTTCCCGGTAGACTACGTTCGCATCCAGGCTTCCGAGTGTCAGGAGATGGACTGTTGCGGGAAGATAAACCAGCTGCTGAAGCATCTGAGCGAGAATCGGTGCCAGATACTTGTCAAAATGAACTCCCATGCCATCTCCCATCAGAATTCCGATCACAGGGAGTTCCCGGGTCCCGTGGGGAATGCTCAAACGCGGATTGGTAAACGAACCGATCCCGCGCTTGCCAATGATAAAACCTTCGTTTGTCAGTTCCTTCATCGCCTTGCTAACGGTCGCATGACTGACTCCGAACTGTTTCGCCAGCTCCAGAATCGTCGGAATCTGAACAGATTCCCCGTGTGCCTTGTAAATCAGGTTGATTACATAGCGCCGGATTTTCATATATTCTGTAACTGCGGCATCCGTCATTTTTTACTCGAAGTAGATATTTGTAGAGTTATTGTTTTATTTGTTTACATTATACAATATTTTGTAGAATTTGTCAATAGGGAAAAACAAAAAAAATGAAAAAAATAAAATCCCGCCTTTATTGATGAAGGGGAACTTCAGAGAACAGACAGATGGTTCCCGGCTCTTTGGAAGATGTTGGAAATGAAGCGGAAACGCCTCTCCGCGGCAAGATTTGAACGCTGGCGCCATCTTGCCGGTCAACCGTTTTCGCTTCAGCTCGAAAGAGGATTTCCCTTTAGCGTTTCTGGTCTGCTCCGCGGATGATTTTTCCATCAGGAAATTGCTTGCGGAGTGCGGGGGAAAAAGAAAAAATGGAAAATCATTTGCAATTTTGATAAAGGAGAGGTATCTTAAGAATATAAGATCAATCAACCCAGACAGGAAAAGAATGATGAACGACAGCAGAACATCCGTTTTGAATCCGGGGAATGCGTTTGCATTCGTCGTTCTTTCCGCGCTTCTTCGACTTACTTGCGCCGTTCCGGCTTGAGTGGGTCGCTTCTTTTTTGAATCATCCCTGAGAATTCGAGCCGGATCGGCGTAAGGCGTATTGTGCTTTTGCCGGGACGGGAATCTCTCCTGACATGAGTTCGATTCGCCTTTGCTTTCCGTTTTTCAACAACAGATTCAACGCAATGGAGAAAGAATCATGAACAACTATCCCAAGTACCGGTATCCGGAAGGGCCCGGAATGGAAAACCGGGTCTGGCCGACCCGGAAAATCGAATCCATGCCGCAGATGGTTCCTGTGGATTTGCGCGACGGCAATCAGGCGTTCGCCAGACCGATGGACGTCGAAACAAAACAGAAGTATTTCAATATGCTTGTCAAGATCGGGTTCAAGGAAATTGAGGTGGGTTTCCCGGCCGCATCCACGGAGGAATATGAATTTGTCCGCCGCCTGATTGAGGAAAACCGGATTCCGGATGATGTCCGGATTGTCGTTTTCACGGCGGCAAAGGAAGTTCTTGTGGAGCGGACCGTTCAGGCGATTGCCGGAATCCGCCGTGCCGTGGTGCATTGCTATGTCGCCGCGAGTGATCTGCATCGCGAGTTCGTGTTTCACAGAACGCCCCGGGAACTGATCGAACTTGCCGCGGAGGGAACGAAAATGATTGTGAATGCCTTGAAACGCAGCAACTTGTATGAAAAATGCGCCTATGAGTTTTCGCCGGAGGAGTTTTCCGACAGCGATCCCGGATTCATCGTGGAGCTGGCGGAGGAGGTTCGCCGTGCGTGGGGACGGGGCGGGAAGGAGAATTTTATATTCAATCTGCCGGCGACGGTCGAGCGCCGTCCGCCGAACCAGTATGCGGATCTGATCGAACTTTTCACACGGAACTATTCCGGGATGGCGGAAACGACTTTGAGCATTCACACGCATAACGATCAGGGGTGCGCGGTCGCGGCGGCGGAGCTGGCGGTGCTCGCGGGTGCGGAACGGATCGAAGGGACTCTCTGCGGTCATGGCGAGCGGACCGGAAATATGGATGTCATCACATTTGCTCTGAACATGATGGCGAGGGGGATTGAAACCGGACTTGATTTCCGGAATCTGCCGGAGATTGTCGGATTTGTTGAGCAGGTATCGGGCATCCGGACCGATCCCCGGCATCCGTACACCGGCGAGCTGGTGTTTACGGCGTTTTCCGGAACGCATCAGGATGCGATCCGCAAGGGGATGGCGCAGCGGGAGGCGATTTCCGCGTATTTCCGTCAGGGATGGAAGATGCCGTATCTGCTCATCGACCCGGCGGATATCGGGCGCGGATACGAAGGATTGGTCCGCATCAACAGCCAGTCGGGGAAGGGGGGAGTCGCCTATGTGCTGGAGAGCGTTTACGGAATCCCACTGCCGAAGGCGATGCAGCCCGAGGTTGCGAAAGCCGTGCAGCAGGAGGCGGAACGCTGCGGCGGAGAACTGACACCGGCGGAGGTGTACCGTATTTTCCTGGAGCATTTCGTCAATGTTTCCGGTCCGTTTGAAATAGAGGTCTCGCGGATTTGCCGCCCGTCGCCGGAGGACTCGGAAAAGACGGAGGTCGAATTGAGGATACGAAACCATCCGGGGGAAATCCATACGGTTTCCGCTTCTGCGCCGGGTCCGATCGAAGCGGTTGTGAATGCTCTGCGGAAGGTGCCCGGAATCCCGGAATTTCAGCTGGAGACTTACTCGGAGCACGCGCTCGGGAGCGGTGCGGATGCGCGGGCTGTGGCATTGATCGGACTGCGTTTTCCGGAGGACGGTGCACTCGTGTCCGGCGCCGGAATGGACGGAAATGTGAATCTGGCGGCGGTGTCGGGAATCGTTTCCGCTTTGAACAGAAGATAAGAGAAAGGATGGCGAAAATGAAACGGATGTGCTGGGAATGGAATGAATTTCAGCAGATCGGAACGGATTATGCCTCGGTTGACGAGGTTGCGGCTTACGACAGCCGGATGCGGATGATGCGTGATGTCGATGCGGAGAACCGGGCGATTCTGAAGCTGCTGAATCTCCCGGAGAACGGATCGGTTCTGGAGATCGGAACCGGGACGGGCGCGTTTCTCCGTGCGGCGGCAAAGGTGTGCGGAAGTTGTGTCGGACTGGATGTCTCTCCGGTGATGCTGGAGTATGCGGAACGCAGGGCGAGGGAAGAGAATCTCCTGAATATCCGGTTTGTCCAGGGTGGTTTTCTGAGCGGTGAGTATCCGGAAAACGGATTCGACGGGGTGGTCAGCGGACTGGCTCTGCATCATCTGCCGGATCTCTGGAAAGCGGTTGCCCTGCGCCGGATCCGTTCCGCGCTGAAACCGGGCGGACGCTTTGTGCTGCTGGATGTGGTGTTTGACTGGAAATCGGAGTCTCCGGAGGCGTATTTTGAGCGTCTGGTGAAGGAACGGGATTCCAGCCGGGAGAATTTCATCCGTCACATCGCGCAGGAGTACAGCACGCTGGACTGGATCATGAAAGGTTTGTTTGAGCATGCCGGTTTTGTGCTGGAGAGCGAGAGCGTGCAGATGGATTTTCTCCGTCTTTACTGTGTCCGGAAGGCGGAAGCTGTTCCGCAGTGATCCGGAGCTGGAGGACTGAATTCGGTGGAATATCGGGGCGGGGGAGGTTCATTCCTCATTTCGCGCGATTACCGTGGAGTGCTTCCGGTACTGAAGAGGGGTCATGCCGAAGTGTCTGTGGAAAATCCGGCAGAGATAGTAGGCGTTCGGGATGTTGACCTGTTCCGCGATTTTGTGGATCGGAAACGACGTCTCCTTCAGCAGGAAACAGACATGCTGAAGCTTCAGATTCCGGAGATATTCCGCGGGTGTTTCCGCATGAAAACGATTCCAGTAGCGGAAGAAATTCCGTCGGGAAAGTCCGTTCTCGCGCAGCAGGGTTTCCATGGGAATCTCCTCTGTGAAATGGAGATGGAAATAGGAGGTGATCCGGTTGATCTTCTGCGGAATGCCCGGAGGTGCTTTTGTATTTTCCCGGCATTGGCTGACCACCTCTTCAAAGAGCTGCATGGCAAGCAGATCGATCCGGTCGATGGTTCCCGGTTTCAGGAGCTGTCCCGCCTGTTCATGCAGTTTGAAGAGCAGGAACTGGACCTCCTGTGTCAGTTCGATTTCCCAAAGCGGCGGAACGGAAAGAAGTCCGCTTTGTTCCAGCTCCGATTCCAGCTCCGCCGGATATTGAATGTAAACGGCTTCGCGGAGCTTTTCCACGCTGTAGGTGTGAATTTGTCCGGGGCGCTTCAGAATCGCATGGGGGAACGGTGTTTTGTAGACGATGCCGTCGATGACATCCTCCGCGTATTCCGCCGAGGAATTCAGACGGAGACAGAGTTCCAGTTTTCCGGTGAATGTTTTTCTTTCCTGCGGAAGATGCGGGAAGTGAAATCCGATTCTCTGACAGGGAAACGTCGCGGAGAAGCGTCGCTTTAAAGTATTCAAATTGGCAAAAACGGATAACATGACAGGAAGAACCTTTTTTTAGAAGTGTATCACAACATCCTCTCTTTTTCAAACAGATGGCACAAAAAGATTATTTATTTGGCACGGGATGCCATTGCCGAACGGATTCTTCTGTTGTATAATATAGGAAATATGACGAAACGGGAAAAAAAGGATGTCACGCGATGAAATTATTTTCTGAAACAGAAAACGGATTTTCCGAAAGAGATTGTTGTCTGAAATTCACACTGATAGAACTCCTTGTCGTTGTAGCGATCATCGTGATCCTGGCGGGACTTCTTCTGCCTGCGCTGAACAAGGCGCGGGAAAGCGCTCGAGGGGCAGCATGTGCAAGCAATATCAAGCAGATGGGGCTTTTGTCGCATCAGTACAGCAATGAAAACGATGACTTTATCGTTCCCTGCTATGCGGATTACGAGGATGGCGGGGTCGCATTCGATGGACTTCTCTGGACCTACCTGTATTCCGGATCGATAGTGAATCAGGGACGTTCGAGAAAGTATTTGCAGTCTCCGTTTCACTGCCCATCGCACTGGATTGTGGTGCCGGCGAGTGACGGGTATCGTTCCTTCTGCGCCAATCACCGGGTGATGATTTATACGCAGGGGACGACGAAATCGCCTCTGAAACTTTCGAAGGTCACGCTGCCTTCCGAGCGCTTCCAGATCGCGGAGAACCATCGGCGCATCGACCGGAAAAATTATGCATTCATCGGAACCAACCTGACGGAAAGTTATCCGGGCAAGCCGGGAACGCTTCCCGAACCTGTTGAGTCCCGGGGAATTCATAACGGGAAAATGGGAGTCCTCTGCGTTGACGGTCATGCCGTGCAGGTGAATCCTTTCTCCTATACGGAGGAATATACGAAATACTGGATTCCGACACTTTATAATTCAAAATAAGGACAGGTGCTGTGATGGACAGATCAATATTCGGATGTGTTGCAATGCTCGCTTCCCTCTGCGGGCTTCTGGCGGCAGAGGAGACTTTTTCCGCGGAATCTCCGCGCTGGATGAAACCGGATTTCCCTTCTCCGCGGATTGTGAAAGGTTCCGCTCTGGATCTCAGTGATCTGGCGGAGGCTGGACCTGCCGGAAAGTTCGGGCGGGCGGTGATCGGGAAGAACGGCTCGTTGGAGTTCCGGAACCGTCCGGGGGTTCCAGTCCGTCTGAATGGCGGTTCGGTGCCGTGGTGGGGGCCGCGCAAGGCGGAAAATCTGCGTGCCCACATGAAGGTACATGTGGAAGATATGCGTCGTCAGGGGTATAATTTTACGCGCCTTTCCGTGGACCGCGGACTCTTCGTTGGAACGACGGAGGATCAGAAACCGGTCCAATCCGCACTGGACAATTTCGGTTATGTCCTGAAAATCTGCCGCGACAACGGCATCTATTCGATGCTGACTCTTGGCTCCTATTATCTCGGCTACAAGGAGGATCGCTTCAAGGATCGCAACAACATCAAGCTGAAGATGCTTCTGGGCGATCCTGAGACCCGTTCCGCCTGGCGGCGCGTGGCGGAATGTGTTCTGAATTTTGTCAATCCTCATACGGGTGTTGCGGTCAAGGATGATCCTTCTATTGTCTTTGTGGAGTTTTTCAATGAACTGGATCTGGCGGAGTATCAGCTGGGCGACCGGAAGAACACAAGCGACGAGGTCCGGCGGATCGCCGACCGGAAGTTCCGGGAATTTCTGCAAAAACGATATGCTTCGATCGACGCACTGAACCGGGAGTGGAAAAGAAAGTACGCTCATTACGATGAGATTGTGCTGACCGGTGGAAAAATTCCTTCTTCGATCGTCAGTACATTCTGGCTGGACCGGGCGCGTGAGACGCTGACGTTTTTTGCCTCCTCTGTCCGGGAGATCGGTTACGAGGGGCTTTTTGCCCAGTACAACTGGAGCAAGGATCTGAACAACTCCTTTGCGCGGGCGAAGGAGAAGGCGGGGATTGTGATAGTCAACAGTTATCATGCGCATCCGAGGGGATGGGCCGCGGTTGGCGGACGGGTGAAACAGACGAGTGCCGTCGGGGAACGCGGACGCTTCTGGGCGGTTTCGTCAATGATGCGGTTGCCGGATCGTCCGCTGGTTGTGACCGAGCAGAATCATTGTTTCTGGAATCAGTATCTGTATGAGAATGCGCTTCTGTTTCCCGCGTACAGTGCACTTCAGGGGTTTTCCGCGATTATTACGCATGTTTCTCCGGTGGCTTCGTATATTCCGTCGCGGGACATCAGCAATTTTCAGGCGGGAACGATTCCGACGATGCGGGTCAATGAGTTTCTGATGATGCAGCTCTTCAAGCGGGGAGATGTGAAACAGTCCCCCCACCGGGTGGATTTGGAGATTTCAGATGAGTTCGTGAAATGCAATGGACGGCGGGGACTCGGATTGGAGGAAGTGTCGCTTCTCTGCGGTTTCCGGTCGTTTTTTCCGTCTGCGCCGCTTCTCTCGCAGGTGGATCGGGCGGATCTGGTGGTTCTGGCTTCCGTGACCCGTTCCTTTGGCACCTATGAATGGTCCAGCGAAATGAATTCCGCCGCCGGAGAGAGAAAGCTCCAATCCATTGTCGGGCAGATGCGTCGGAAAGGAATCCTCGGCAGCGGGAACCGTACCGATCCCTCCCGGGGAATCTATCAGAGCGATACGGAGGAAATCGAATTGCGTTTCCGGGAGAAGGTCTTGAAGGTCGTGACTCCGCGTACCGAAGGCGTTACGCTTGCCGTCGGAGCAAAGCCGGAAAAGCTCGGATTGCTGACGGTGCATTCGACGACGGTTTCCGCGGCGATCGGAATCACAAGCGTCGATGGCAAAGCCCTTGCGGAGAGTTCCCGGATGGTGCTGTTCCTCAATACGATGTCCCATGCGGAAGGGATGGTGCTCAGCGCAGACCGGACAACGCTTCTCAAAAAGAGCGGAGCTGTCATGCTCGTGGAGACGGGTGTGGTCCGGCTGTCGTTCCCGCTTCGGAACGGCGGACGTTTCCGCCTCTATCCGCTCTCTCTGAACGGCATCCGCCGGGAGCCGATCCCCTTCCAGTTCAAGGACGGCATTGCGGAGATTCGGATCGACACGGCGGCTTTGAAACATGGCCCCACGCCGTTTTTCGAACTGACCGCGGAGCAGCCCTGATCCGTCAGCGGGACGGGGTTCCCGCTGAATTCGCGCTCTTCCGGAAGACCGCAATATACTCCTGATTTCCCTTCGGGCCTTTGACGGGGGAG
>CALXMJ010000409.1 GCA_944389445.1 uncultured Victivallales bacterium
ATCGTCTTTCCCGGAGATTCCAGATACGACACTCTCGGAGGACTGATCCTGGCCAGAGCAGGAAACGTCCCGGTCAACGGAAGCGTCATTGAGCTTTCCGATCTGCGGATCTCTTTGCAGGTGGAGAGCGTGAAGGGACAGCGCATCGGCAAAGTCATCCTGCGAAAAGAACGGGAACCCGCCGCATAAACACACGGACCGAATTCCCGTTCCACCGATTTCCCCCTCTCCCGTCAAAACCCGACGGACAAAATGCCGCAGATTTCTCAGGCGCTCTTCCGCATCAGCACCAGCTTCCGGATCATATCAATCGGAATCACCAGAAACGCCAGAAGCGCATAGATTCCCCATGTCTTCCACGCAAGGGGCTCCACGCTGAGCACCTTGCCGCCGAACGTGACAAAGAGATACTGCAAAACAAGAATGGAACTCATGACAAGAATAAAGTTTCTGTTGCGTCCCAGCCCCTCGAACGGATTCAAATGGGCGGTTCTTGCGTTGAAACCGTTAAATGTGATCGCCATCATGAACGTGGCGAATACGGCAGATTTCAGATAGGTGATATCCACATCGCCGAACAAATCGCGGAGCGGTTTGACAAAAAGGATCGACAGACAGAGCGCCGTGATATACAGTGCTCCGATGAGAATCTGCACAAACATGCTCTTCGTCACAATGCTTTCGGAACGCGGAATAGGCTTATCCTTCATATATTCCTTCAGAGCGGGCTCGCTGCCGAATGCGATTGCCGCAAGCGTATCCATCGCAAGATTGACCAGAAGAAGCTGAATGACGGTCAGCACCACATTCTCACCGAGCATCGGACCAAGAAAGCAGGTGAGAACCGCAGCGACGTTCACGGTCAGCTGAAAAATCAGGAACTTCCGAATGCTTTTGAACATGGTCCTGCCATAGAGGATCGCCTTTTCAATGGAGGAGAAATTGTCGTCCAGAATTGTGATGTCTCCGGCCTCTTTGGCGACTTCCGTGCCGCTGCCCATGGCAAAACCGACGTCGGCTTTCTTCAGTGCGGGAGAATCATTGACACCGTCTCCGGTCATGCCGACCACCAGATTCAGTTCCTGCGCAATCCGGACCAGTCTGCTCTTATCGGTCGGAAGCGCGCGGGCAACGACTCGCAGATCCGGAAGGAGTTTTTTCAGTTCCTCATCGCTCTTTTCCGCCATCTCCGCGGATGTCAGAGCGAGATCTTCCGCACGGACAAGAAGTCCGGCTTCTCTTGCAATCGCAGCGGCGGTTTCCTTGCGGTCGCCTGTGACCATCACGACCTGAATACCGGCATTCTGCACTTCGCGGATGGCGTCAACCGCCTCCGCACGGACATTGTCTCGGATGCTGATCAGGCAGATCAGGGTCAGATCGGAATCGTCTTTTTCCCCCTCCGCCTTCGCCACGGCAAGCAGACGCATGGAACGACCGGCCTGAGTATCAAGGTACGCCGTCAGAAAATTCTTCTCCTCCAGCGGTTTCTCCATTCCGTTTTCATCGAGATAGCGGGTGCAGTTCTCCAGAATTTTTTCCGGAGCGCCTTTGATGTAGGTAAGCGTATTGCCCTGACGGGAAATCGTGACGCTGGAACACTTTTTACTGGAATCAAATGCATTGAAGGAACGGACCTCTTCCTTGTTCATTTCCGCGGCGTCGGAATCGACGAGAAACGCCATCAGCGCCCGGTCCGTGCTGTTGCCCCCGATGATGGTTCCCCCGCTGACAACCGCACTGTTGTTCACCCCGATACCGGTCATGACATCCAGAGCCAGTTCCGGCGGCATTTTTTTCAGGGAGCAAAACGGCCGCACATTGCCGGTAACCAGTTCGACCACGGAAAGCCGGCCTTCGGTAATCGTGCCGGTCTTGTCACTGAAAAGAATGCTGAGGCTCCCCGCGGTTTCCAGTCCGTTGATCTTGCGGACCAGAACATTGTCTTTCGCCATCTTCAGGCTCTGAAGCGAAAGCAGAATCGAGGTAAGCATGGGAAGACCTTCCGGAACCGCACAGACGATAATGGTAACCGCAACCGTAACAGCATCCATAATCAGCCGGATCCACTGGAAAAAGCCTTCCGGCATGGCTCCGGTCAGGAGGGTCTTGACAAGAATACCGAGCATGATCGCGATTGCTCCGATATAGCCGAATGTGGAAATATGACCGGCCAGTTTTCCGAGTTTCACCTGAAGCGGAGTCCGGCGGGTATCCTCCTGAACCTCCAGAGCAAGTTCGCCGAAGAGGGTTTTATCGCCCACAACCTTGACTTCCATGGTTCCTTCGCCGCCGCACACCACCGTGCCGCGATACGCATAATGCGTATTGAGCAGATCTTTAATCTCGTAATGCGCGGAATCTTCCCGGCAGGGCTCTTTTACGGCTTCCTCGGTTTCTCCGTTCAGCGCGGCCTGCGAGACTTTGAGAGAACCTTCGATGATTTCGCCGTCCGCGGGAATCTTGTCGCCTGCCTGCAAAAAGACAAGATCGCCTACGACAATCTCACTGACATGTATTTCCGTCAGACTGCCGTTCCGGATCACCTTTGCCATCTCCTTGGCCTCTTCCTCGGCTTTCAGCGCGGAAGCCTTGCTCTCCTGACTGCATTCACTGAGCGATGACACCCCGTTGGCTATCAGAATGGCTATCAGAATCCCGATCGGTTCAAACCATTCCGCCTGCTTCAAAAAGAAAAGAATCAGCTGGACAAGCAGTGCAACCAGCAGAATCATAATCATCGGATCCTTGAACCCTTCCAGAATCTTTTTCCAGAGGGGATCGCGCGGAATTTGTGTCAATGCATTGGTTCCGTGCTCCCTGCGACTGATTTCGACTTCCTCCGAAGTCAG